>DASZYW010000349.1:0-4785 GCA_035545195.1 Gaiellaceae bacterium | reverse complement strand
CGGCCGCGCCAGGGCGACGTCGGCGGCGGAGACGACGAACCCGCGCTCGAGCGTCCAGCCGTCGAGACCGGCGCCGGCCGGGTCCCAGACCGTCCCCGAGGGAACGCCGAACCGGACCGCCGCCCGGCGCGTCGTGCCGTCGGGCGAGCGGAACAGGCCGATCCAGGGCCCGGGCCACGCGAACGACGCGGGGTCGCCGACCGGGACGAGGCCCAGGCCGAGCCCGCCGAGCCAGCGGGAGACGCGCCAGCCGCTCGCCTCCTCGCCGGGCGGCGGCTCGGGGACGTCCTCCGCCGGCAGCTCCAAGATGCTCGCCAGGCAGGCGGCAAACGTGGATCCCTCGGTCGGCCGGCGCGGATCGCGGACGGGCACGTCGAGCATGGCCCGATCCTACGGCCGCGACCTGCGCGGCACGCGCCGGTTGTCTGCTATCCAGGGACGGCGGCCATGAGCGACGCCTACTCCCTCTTCCGTGAAGGTCAGAAGCGGCTCCGCTCCGGCCATGCGGCGCAGGCGACGGTGCCCCTGGAGAGGGCGAAGCGTCTCGAGCCCACGAAGGCCTCGATCCGCGAGGCGCTCGGGATCGCGTACTTTCGCCTCCACCGCTGGCAGGAGGCCGAGGCCGAGTTCCGCACGATCGTGGAGGACCTCTCGCCGACCGACGACTACGCCCACTACGCGCTCGGCCGCGCGCTCGAGCAGCAGGGCCGCGCGACCGAGGCGAACGGGCACTACAAGCTCGCGAGCTCGATGAAGCCGCGGTCGGAGGAGTACGCCGACCGCATCCTCGACCTCGAGTGAGAGCGGTCGTCCAGAGGGTCGCCCGCGCGAGGGTCACGCCGGGCGGCGCGATCGAGGCGGGGCTCTGCGTGCTGCTCGGCGTCGCGGAGGGCGACGACGAGACGACCGCGGACGCCCTCGCCGGCAAGGTCGCGCGGCTGCGCATCTTCCCGGACGCGGCCGGGAGGTTCGACCGCTCGCTGCTCGACACGGGCGGGGCCGCCCTCGTCGTCAGCCAGTTCACGCTGCTCGCCGACACCCGCAAGGGCAACCGCCCGAGCTTCGCGGACGCGGCGCGGCCCGAGGTGGCCGAGCCGCTCGTCGACCGCTTCTGCGTCGCGCTGCGCGGGCTCGGCGTGCACGTCGAGACGGGCGTCTTCGGCGCGCAGATGCAGGTCGAGCTCGTGAACGACGGGCCCGTCACCATCATCCTCGAGACGTAGCCCGCGCTCCGGCCGCCGGGGCCTGCCGGTGAAGCCGACCCGCGAGGGCGTGGTCGCCGCGGTCGTCCCCGGCCGCGTCGTCCGCCTGAGCCTCAGCCCGGAGCAGCGGCGCGAGCTCCTGGACCCCTAAGGGCAGCTCGCCCTCCACCTACTCCGCCACCCGCTCGCGGCGCGTCGCGAGAGCGTCGACCCGCACGCGCCGCCCGCCCAGTTCCCGCTGGTCGGGCACTTCCGGCAGTCCGTCGGACGCGCCCTCAGCGTACGGGTGGGCGTGAAGCGGGCCTACGCGCTCCGCCGCCGCCTCGAGGAGGCCTCCGTCATCGGCCGCGAGGGCAGCTACCGCCCTTTGTGCCTGCGCCGGGCCGGGGACGGCGCCATCGGATCGCCCTCGACCGCCTCTCGGTCTGGGCCGCGGTGGTCGTGAGGCGGGCGCGTGCTGCCGCCCGGCGCGAGGTCCAAGCCTCTGTCGGCAGGCGAGCGCGCGTCAAGCGGCCGAGGCCGTTCAAGTGGTGGACGCACGGGCTGTTCGGAACCCGGACGAGCGTTCTCCGCCCGAGATGGCGGGCAGGTCGGCGCGGGCGAGGCGGACGAGGAAGGGGCGCGCGGCGGACGAGAAGGCGCCGCACGGGGGTTGGCGCCGCAGCGGACCGTTGACGCGGACGCTGCCCTCCTGGGAGATTCTCGCCGTGTTGCTTCCGCGACCTGCGCGGGACTCTGCTGCCCTTCGTCGGCTATGCGAAGAACTCGTCCCGGGAGAGGCACCCGAATACCTCGACGTCGACTCGCCTCCGCCGCCCGGCGCAACCGTGAACAACTGTGTCTCCAACGTGGAGGCCGTCGTCGCAGCCCACGGTGGGACGCTCGAGTACGGCTGGCTCCTGTGGGAGACCATCCCGAACGTCTTGCTCGAAGCCGAGTTTCACTCCGTGTGGGTAACGCCCAAGGGCATCCGCCGAGATGTCACTCCGAAAGAGCTCGGGTTCACCCGGGTCGTCTACCTACCTGATCCCGCGCTCACCTACGACGGTCGACAGATTGACAACAAGCGCGTCCCGCTCGTTGACGATCCGTTGGTCGAGGAGTTCATGGCGCTCGAGCGACGCCTATACGGAGAGATGAACCGAGGCGAACGTGCGGATCAGTACGGGGCGATGCCAGTGCCCATGCAACTCGCCGTCCAGCTAGCGGAGCTACTGGCGCGGATCAGCGCCAAGTACGCCGCGACCTGACCGACATCCAGTTTCGACGAGACCTTGCGCGTGGGTCCTTTCCCGGCGGGCCGTCAGGCGCTGCGGGCGACCCGCGTCCTTCCCGCCGATGCCGCTCCGCCCGTGCCTTCGCTGCGGCCGCCTCAACCGAGGCCGCTCCTGCTGTCCCGAGCACTAGCCCGCCCACGCGTCGCCGTCCTCGACGCTTGGGCGCGTCCCGCATCTCCGACGCAAGGCCAGCGGGCGCGACAGCAACCGTTGCTGGCACTGCGGCGCGGCCGGGACGGAGGCGAACCCGCTCGAGGTGCACACGGCGCGGAGGTTGCCCTCCACGGGCAGGCCGGGAACCGGCTCGAGCTCCTCGTTGCGCTGTGTCGCCGTTGTCAACGCAGGCGCGCCCACTCCGACCGGCGCGGGGAGTAGCGTCGAGGCGTGCTCGTCGCATCCCTGGCATCGACCGTCCTCGACTACCTGCGCGTCCTTGCGTGGCCCGCGGTGGTGGCGGCCTTCCTGGGCCTGTTCTTCCTGCGCTACCGGGACAACATCGGCCGCCTCATCGATCGCGTGGTCTCGGTGAAGGTCCCGGGGGCGACTCTCGATCTGCAGCCGACTCAGACGCAGCACGAGGTGGACGACGCCGTCGCCGAGACCCTGATCGACGAGCAGTTCGAGCTCGTGGAGGGCGTGCGCGCCGAGTACGTACGGCGGCTCGCTGAGGAGCAGGTTCAGCAGACCGAGCTGACCAACTACCTCCTCACCGAACTCGCGACCAAGGAGCTCCAGGTCGACTTCGAGCGTATCTATCGGATCATCTGGGGCAGCCAGATCGCGGCCCTGCGCTCGTTGCGCGCCGCTCCGGCGGGGCTGCCCCGGACGCCGATCGAGGCTCACCTGAGCCAGGCGAAGCAGACCACGATCGAGATCCTCAGGCCTAAGGCCACGTTCGAGGAGTGGTTCAGCTTCCTCGAAAGCACCGACCTCGCAACCGCGTCCCCTGATGGCCTCTACCGCATCAAGCCGAAGGGCGTCGGCTTCCTCACCTACATCGAGGGCCTCGCGTACCCGCCACGTCTGTTCTGACCGTCATGGACTTCGTCAACCCCCACGCGCTCCTGCTCTACCTGGTCGAGCTTGACGCGACCGAGGAGCGGTGGCGGATGCAGTCCGGCAAGCAGCTCAGCGACCTCCTCCGCGAACAGGGTCATCTCGATCCCGCCCGGCCGCAGGAGTATCCCGAGCTGGGCTTCATGCTCTGGACGCTCAAGCAGGACGGGGCGATCCGCTACGCCGATCGCGCGGCTGAGTGGCTGCCGAATGGGCGCGGCGATCCCCACCACGCGGGCTTCACCCTGGACGACGTGTGGAAGTTCGAGAACATCGAGGTCACGCGGGAGGGCCGGTTCGCCGCGAAGCCCGAGCGCGCGACCGTCGAGATCAACATCGGCACCCTCGACATCGTCGCCCTTCTCGGTCAGATGGAGCGTCAGGTTGACCAGCTTCCCCTTAGCGAGGACGTCAAGGCGGACTCGAAGTCGAAGATGCACGCCGCTGCCTCCGTCCTCGGCGAGATCGCGCAGAGCGTGGTCGCGGACACGCTCGCCGCCGTCCTCCGTCAGACGGGCCACCTGCCCTAGTTTTTTGGACCTGGCCGCGGCGTCCCCGCCCCTCCTCTGTTTCGCGCAGAAACGCTCGCCGGGGGGTTATGACGATGCAGCAGTCATGATCGAGCCCGACACACTCCGGTCGAGCCGTTGGCGGTTTCGCAACGCCGTCAAGCGACAACTAGAAGTCGACGCCCGTGGCTGATGATGACGCGGACACTGTGCGCGACGTCGCTGACTTTCTTGGGGAAGCCAAGCGTATTCACGGCGACGCGCTTGTCGTGAATCAGATGGAGGAGTGGGACGCCCTTGTCGCGAAACTGAGGCGGGCGGCCGAGCTGATCGATCCCTCTCATCCCGGCGACGCAGATCGGCGTAAGGGGCGCGAGCTCGTGAACGAGGCTGCATCTGAACTTCGCATCGACTTCGGACAGATCGGGCCATGGGGTAACGAGGAGCTTCGACTAGCGGCCCTGGACGCCAGTCGGCGTCTCGACGGCCTCATCGGCACCTAGATCCATCCAAGTAATCGGACAGGCTCTTGCACGACCTGCGCGCGCTCGGCGGCTATGCCGGGGGCGACGACGGCGTCGATGGGGGCGTCGGCGGCCTTGACGAGGCGCCAGCCGCGCCCGGTCTGATTGGCGGCGGCGGGCCGACGTGATGGTCGAGGCGGCGGTCGCCGTGGTGGCGGAGGCGGCGCTCGACGATCGCGGCCTGGAGGCCCTTCAGAGGCGATCGTCATGCGGGTGG
>DASZYW010000348.1:0-2492 GCA_035545195.1 Gaiellaceae bacterium | reverse complement strand
CGTCCAGGTGTTCGAGGGGATCGTGCTCAAGCGGCAGGGCGCGGGCGCGCGCGAGACGTTCACCGTCCGCAAGCAGTCGTTCGGCGTCGGGGTCGAGCGGACGTTCCCGCTCCACTCGCCGAAGATCGAGAAGATCGAGGTGACCGCGATCGGCGACGTCAACCGCGCGAAGCTCTACTACCTGCGCGGTCGCGTCGGCAAGAAGGCGCGCATCCGCGAGAAGCGCTACGGCGCCGGGTCGGAGCTGCCGGAGACGGTCGACGCGACGCTCGAGGCGACCGACGTCGAGGAGCCTGTGGCGGCCGAGGAGCCAGTGGCGGAGGCGGAGGCGGCGGAGGTCGAGGCCGAGGCCGAGGCGGAGGTCGAGGCCGAGCCGGCCGTCGTAGAGGACGAGGCTCCTGCGGAGGAGCCGACCGCCGAGGAGGCTCCCGCGGACGAACCGTCCGAGGACGCTCCGGCGGACGAGGGCTCCGAGCCCGCGTAACGACTCTCCGGCAACTTCCTCACAGCGGGCGACACCGGCGGACCTCCGCGCTATCGTCGGCGCGATGAAGAGGACCGGCCAGAAGCTGCTCCGGTTCGACCGCAACCTGGGGGCGCGCTTCGTGGCCGGCGCGGACGAGGCGGGGCGCGGCTCGCTCGCGGGGCCGCTCGTCGTCGCCGGCGTCCTGCTCGACTACAGCTCGCTACGCGAGCACCGCGTGCGGCCGCTCGCGTTCCTCAACGACTCGAAGCAGTGCTCGGCCGAGCGGCGCGAGGAGCTCTTCCACGCCGTGCTCGGCTGCGCGGCGCGGGTCGCGGTGCGCGTGATCCCGCCCGGCGACATCGACCGGAACGGGCTCCACCGTTCCAACCTCGCGGGCCTGCGCGCGATGCTCGAGGCCGTCGGGCCCGCGGACGTGTGCCTCGTCGACGGCTTCCGGCTCGGGCCGCTCGCGCCGGAGCACCGCGCCGTCGTCGACGGGGACGAGAAGAGCGCCGCGATCGCCGCCGCCTCGATCGTCGCCAAGGTGACGCGCGACCGGCTGATGCGCCGGCTCGACGCGCTCTATCCCGCGTACGGCTTCGCGCAGCACGTCGGCTACATCACGCCGGGGCACTCGGCCGTCGTCCGCGAGAAGGGCCCGTGCGCGGTGCACCGGCTCAGCTTCCAGGCGCTCTGCTACGAGACCGAAGCGGCCGTCGCGTAGAGGCGCCCGGGCCGAGCGCCGGGCCGCCTGGTGGTACCGCCTGCGCGGGTGGCGGGTGCTGGGCGCGAACGTCTGGTCGGCGGGCTACGAGATCGACGTGATCGTCCGCCGGGGCCAGGAGCTGCGGTTCGTCGAGGTGAAGGAGAAGGGCGGTCGGCGCTTCGGCGACCCGCTCGAGATGGTGACGCCCGAGAAGCAGCGCCGGATCCGCGCGGCGGCGGCGATGTGGCTCGCCGCGCGGCCGGAGCTGCGCGGGCTCGGGGTCGGCTTCGACGTGGTCGCGGTGCGCGGGGGCGCGGTGCGGCGCGTGCCGCAGGCGTTCTGAGTCGAGCGTCGAAGTCCGACCTCCATGGCCGTCACGCAGGACGAGCTCTACGCGACGCTGGACCTCGAGCTCTCGTGGTCGGAGCGAGCGCTGCCCGAGCGCGTGCGGACGAAGCACGTGCACCGGCTCCACCCCTACCACGGCAAGTTCATCCCGCAGCTCGTCGAGGTCCTGCTCGACCGGTACTTCGAGCGCGGCGGCCACGTCCTCGATCCGTTCGCCGGGTCGGGGACGACGCTCGTGCAGGCGCTCGAGTCGGGGCTGGACGCGACCGGCGTCGAGGTGGCGGCGTTCAACTGCCTGCTCGTCGGCGTCAAGACGGCGCAGTACGACCTGCCGCTGCTCGAGGAGGAGCTGCGCGACGTGTATGCGCGGGTGGACGCGCTCGACGCTGCGCCACGGACGCGAGCGACGCGCGACCGCTACCTGCGGGACTGGTACGCGCCCGCTGCGCTGGCGCAGCTGCTGGCGTTCCGCGACCTGATCCCGGAGTACCGCTACGGCGACGTGTTGCGCGTCGTGCTCTCGCGGGCGGCACGCTCGGCGCGCCGGGCGGCGCACTTCGACCTCGAGGCGCCCCGCGAGCCGCAGCGCGACGAGTACTGGTGCCACAAGCACCGGCGCGTGTGCCGTCCGGTCGAGGCGGCCTCCGGGTTCCTCCGCCGCTACACGCTCGACACGCTGATGCGCATCGAGGAGTTCGCCGCGGTGCGGGACGTCGAGCGGGAGGCGACCGTCCTGCGCGCGGACGCGCGCGAGGTCGAGTACCCGGCGACGTACGACGGCCTCCTCACGTCGCCGCCGTATCCCGGGCTGATCGACTACCACGAGCAGCACCGCTACGCCTATGCGCTGCTCGGCCTCGACGACCGGCGCGAGCGGGAGATCGGCGCGGCGGCCGCGGGCGCGTCGCTCGCGGCGCTCGAGGCGTACCGCGCCGGCATCGCAGCGGTGCTCGCGCGCGCCGCCGCCGCCCT
>DASZYW010000347.1:0-3354 GCA_035545195.1 Gaiellaceae bacterium | reverse complement strand
CGCGCGACTTGCCGAAGCTCATCACCTTCGAGCCGCCGCCCTGCACCTGGTTCATCAGGAAGATCCAGAAGCCGAAGAGCAGGACGAACGGGAGCAGCGAGGTGAGGATCGACCACCACGGCGACGAGCCGACGCCCTTCGCGTTGAACTTGACGCCCTTGGCCAGCATCGTCTTCTCGATCGCCGCCTCCGACTGCGGGTCGGCGTAGTGGACGCTGTACTTCTGGCCGGCCGTCGTCGTCAGCGTCAGCGACTGCTTGTTGGGATCGACCGTGACCGGGCCGTCGATCGTCCCCGGCTGGTCGCGGATGATCTTGTAGACGTCGTACGTCGTCGACTGCGTCGCCTTCGTCCCGTGTCCGCCCAGCGTCTGGAGCGCCAGCCAGACGAGCGCGGCGATGATGATCAACGGGAAGAGCGCGCTACGGAAAAAGCGATTCACGAGAAGTCAGATCAGGGTACCAGCGGGTTTCCTTCTCAACGGGTTTTCGGCCCGCAGGGCTACGCGGATTGCGGGGCTACGCGGATTCGGGAACCAGCGCCGGATCGAGCACGCCGACGTAGGGCAGGTTGCGGTAGCGCTCGGCGAAGTCGAGCCCGTAGCCGATCACGAACCGGTTCTCGATCTCGAAGCCGACGTACTTCACCGGCACGTCGATCTCGCGCCGCTCGGGCTTCGTCAGCAGCGCGCAGATCTCGAGGCTCGCCGGGTTGCGCGCCTCGAGGTTCCGCATCAGGTAGGAGAGCGTCAGGCCCGAGTCGATGATGTCCTCGACGACGAGCACGTGCGAGCCCTCGATGTTGATGTCGAGGTCCTTGAGGATCCGGACGACGCCCGAGGAGTCGGTCGAGGCGCCGTAGCTGGAGATCGCCATGAAGTCGATCTCGCACGGGATCGTCAGGTGGCGCATCAGGTCGGCGAGGAAGAAGACCGCGCCCTTGAGCACGCCGACGAGCAGCAGCTCGCGTCCCTCGTAGTCGGCCGAGATCTCCTGGCCCAGCTCGGCGATCCGCTGCTGGAGCGTCTGCTCGTCGATCAGCACCTCGCCGACGGCGCGTTGCAGCTCAGCCGCGCTCACACACAACTCCCGGGTGCTCCACCACGCCTGGAATCGCCAGCACCTCGTCGCCGCGCACGACGAGCGGCCACGCTTCGCGCTCGGAACGAGGGATCTTGGCGTCCACGAACACGTCCTGGACCTTCCTGCTCCTCCCCGCGAGTCGGTCGCCGGGCCTCCATCCACGCACTCTAAGGCCTTCGAGCTCGGAGCGGATGCGCCACTCGCCCCAGCGCACCTCGCCGGCCAGCTCGACCGGACCGTGCTCGAGCCAGAGGCGGTCGTACTCGCGCACCGCCTGAACGCCGCCGCCGAGGTCGACGCGCTTCGAGCCGGCCGGGGAGGCGAGCAGCTCCGCGAGCGCCGGCGGCAGGGTCTCGCGCGGGTCGAGCAGGCGGAGCAGGTTCTCGTCGGCGGCCGGGTGGAGCCTGCGCAGGAGCGGCAGGATCTGCGCCCGGATCAGGCCGCGCTTCGTGTCCGGGTTCGTCGCGTCGGTGCGGAAGGGGAGCTCGTGCTCGAGGCAGTACGCCTCGGTCTCCTCGCGCCGGACGGCGAGCAGCGGGTGCACGACGCCGTCGGCGCGGCGCGGCGCGATCCCGGTCGCGGCGCCGCGCGAGACGATCCTGTAGAGGACGGTCTCGACCTGGTCGGAGGCGGTGTGGCCGGTCGCGCGCAGGCGGTCGCGCGCGACGCCGTAGCGCTGGTCGCGCAGCTCGGCCTCGCTCAGGCCCGCGCCGTCGAGGACGACGACCTCCGCCCCGAGCCGCTCGGCGCAGAAGCGGGCGTCCGCCTCGGAGTCGTCCCCGCGCAGGCGGTGGTTCACGTGCAGCGCCGAGACGCGGTAGCCGAGCTCCCGCAGGACGTGACAGAGCGCGGTCGAGTCGGCGCCGCCGGAGACGAGGCAGCACACCTCGCCGCCCGGCTCGATCAGGCCATGCTCCCGGATGAAGGCCTCGACGCGCTCCTTCATGGCTCGTGGCGGCGCGGCATGCGGCCCGGCGTCCACTCGCCGGAGGGCTCGTGTGGAGGACGGCGGCGGCCGAGGAACGAGGCGGCCTCGAGCGCCAGCCAGCGCCCGAGCCAGGCAGCGACGCCGATCCGGAGCAGTCGGCGCATCAGAAGATCAGCGACCGGTAGGTGAGCTCGCGCGTCATGCCGATGCTCTCGTAGAGCCGCAGCGCCGGGTCGTTCTCCGGCCGGACGAACAGGCAGACGCAGGGCACCCGCTCCAGCAGCGTCCGGCAGAGGTCGCGGAGCGCGCGCTGGGCGTACCCCTGTCCGCGCGCCTCCGGCGCGGCCCAGACCTGCTGCAGCTGCACCGCCGACGGCGTCCACGCCGACGCCTCGGCCTTGAAGCGGATCACGCCCTCCTCGCGCCAGATCCAGGAGCGCCCCTCCTCGATCTGCATGCGCGTCCGCCAGCGGAAGCCCTCCGCGTCGCGGAGCAGCGGGTCGATCCCGATCTCCTCCGCGTGCGCCGTCGCGCAGGCGGGCACGAGCAGCTCCAGGTCCTCGAGGGTCGCCTTGCGGAGGCCCGTCCCGCCGGGCTCGGGCGCCTGGCGCAGCGCGTACACCGGCTGGCCCGGACGGTCGTCGCGCGGTCGCGGCATCCGCTCGCGCACCGCGTCCCACAGCGCGTCGACCGCGCGCTGCTCGCCGATGATCATGCGCGCCTGGCCGCGGGCGGTCGCGTCGGCGAAGGCGGCGCAGCCCTCGCCCGACGGGACGACGTTCGCGCCGACGTGGCAGAGCGCGGACAGCCGCCCGTCCTGCTCCACCGCCGAGAAGCGGCCGAGCCCGCGCCGCGCGATGTCCTCCAGGAACACCCGCTCGATCGGCGCCAGCGCGCAGAAGGAGAGGATCTGGTCGAGCGTCGGGCTGACGGTGCGCGGCTCCCCCACGAAGCCCATTCTCCATCACGGTAGGGTTGCCGCATGGCCATTCACCTTCGCGCCGAGCCCGGCGAATACGCAGACGCAGTGCTCCTCCCCGGCGACCCGCTGCGGGCGAAGTACATCGCCGACACCTATCTCGACGGCGTGAAGCAGGTGAACTCGGAGCGCGGGCTGCTCGGCTTCACCGGCACCTGGGAGGGCAAGCCGGTCTCGGTGCAGGGCACGGGGATGGGCTGCCCGGGCGCGACGATCGTCTTCGAGGAGCTGATCCAGCTCGGCTGCACGAAGCTGATGCGGGTCGGCACCTGCGGCGGCCTGCAGCCGCACCACGCGCTCGGCGACCTGATCGTCGCGCTGACCGCGGTGCCTGCCGACTCGACGGCGATGCACCTCGTGAACAA
>DASZYW010000346.1:0-4431 GCA_035545195.1 Gaiellaceae bacterium | reverse complement strand
GAGGATCAGGAACTCGCCCGCGAACGACGCCGAGCCGGGCACCGCCAGCGAGATCACGCCGGTCGCCATCAGCAGGGTCGCCAGCGCGGGCCGGCCCTTCGCCATCCCGCCGAGCAGCGCGAACTCGCCGGTCGACGTCCGTCGCTCGACCGTGCCGGCGATCAGGAAGAGCGAGGTCGAGATCAGCCCGTGCGCCACCATCTGCAGCACGGCGCCGTCGAAGCCGAGCCCGATCCCGGAGAAGAGCCCGAGCGCGATCAGCCCAGATTGCGCGAGCGACGAGTACGCGACCACTCCCCGGAAGTCCTTCGAGCGGAAGGCGAGCAGCGAGCCGTAGACGAGCGCCGCGGCGGCGATCGCCAGCACCGCCGTCCGGTAGTACGACGCAGGGTCGGGGAACTTCGGGATCGCGATCCGCAGCATCCCGTAGAGACCGGCCTTCGCGATCACGCCGGAGAGCACCGCCGACACCTCGGGCGGCGCCTCGCGGTACGCGTCGGGCAGCCAGCCGTGGAACGGGAAGAGCGGCGCCTTGATCACGAACGCGAACATGAAGCCGAGGAAGAGCCAGCGGCTCGCGGACGTCGGCCCGTCGACGAGGTCGAACGTGCCCGACTTGAGGCCGTAGACGACGATCGCCGCGAGCATCAGCAGCGAGCCGGTCATCGTGTAGATGACGAACTTGACCGTCGCGCCCATCCGGCCGGCGCCGCCCCAGACGCCGATCAGCACGTAGAGCGGGATCAGCATCGCCTCGAAGAAGGCGTAGAAGAGGAGCAGGTCCTGCGCGACGAAGACGCCGACCGTCGCGCCGGTGAGGAAGAGCATCAGCCCGAAGTAGGCGCGCGGCCGCTCGCGGCCGACCCAGAAGCCGTACGCCGTGCACGCCGCCATGGCGACGACGGTCAGGCCGACGAGCCACAGCGAGAAGGCGTACTCCCCGACGTGGTACGAGACGTGGAGGTCGCCGAACCAGGCGGCGCGCTCGGAGAACTGGAGCCCGGAGCGCGAGAAGTCGAACCGCGCCGCCTGCTCGATCCAGATCCCGACCTCCGCCAGCGAGACGAGCACGGCGAGCGAGCCGGTCGCGTAGCGCGAGAGCGGCAGGATCCAGATCGCCAGCGCCGCGCCGATCGGCAGCCAGATCAGGACCGAGGTGATGGCCGCGGTGCTCACTTGGCGAGGAGGAAGACGAAGGCGACGATCGCGGCGCCGCCCGCCAGGAAGAGGACGTAGGTGCGGAGCAGGCCGGTCTGGAGGCGGCGGACGAGCGCTCCGGCCTCCAAGGTCGTCCGGCCGAGGTCGGGGCCGGTCGGCAGCACGATCGCGTCCTCGACCTCCGTGCGGAGCAGCGCCGAGAGCGCCACCGTCGGCCGGTAGAAGACGGCGTCGTACAGCTCGTCGAACCAGAACTTGTGCTCGAGCGTCCGCTGCACGAACGGCAGCGACGGCCTGCGCGCCCGCCCGCCCGCGTACACGGCCCAGGCGATCGCGATCCCGGCGAGACCGGCGACGACGGTCACGACCGAGGTGACGTACTCCTGGGTGTTCGTCGGCTCGGCGACCGCGAGCGTCCGCGCCGCCGGCTCCAGCCAGTCCGTCAGCGGATGCCAGATCGGCGCGAACTGCAGCCAACCGGCTGCTGTCGCCAGGAGTGCCAGCAGACCAATGGGGACGAGCATCGTCCACGGGCCCTCCTGGCCGTGGTGCGTGTGGTGGTGCTCCCGCACGAACGGCGAGGGCTCGCCGGGGAAGACGAGGAACCAGAGCCGGAACGTGTAGAGACCGGTGAGCAGCGCGCCGAGCACACCGCAGGCCCAGAAGACGTAGCCGTACCAGCCGAGGCCGAGCGTCGCCGCGACGATCGAGTCCTTGGAGAAGAAGCCCGCGAACGGCGGCACGCCGACGAGCGCGAGCGCGCCGGCCAGGAAGCACCACTTCGTGAGCGGCATCAGCGCGCCGATCCCGCGCATCTTCCGGATGTCCTGCTCGCCGGCGAGCGCGTGGATGACGACGCCGGCCGCCATGAAGAGGAGCGCCTTGAAGAACGCGTGCGTGAGCAGGTGGAACATCCCGTTCGCGTAGGCGCCCACGCCGACGCCCATGAACATGTAGCCGATCTGCGACATCGTCGAGTAGGCGATCACGCGCTTGATGTCGGTCTGGACGAGCGCGACGAGTCCGGCGACGACCAGCGTCAGCGCGCCGGTGCCGGCGGCGATCAGCTCCACGGTCCGCGCCTGCTCGAAGATCGGATGGGTGCGCGCGATCAGGTAGACGCCTGCGGTGACCATCGTCGCGGCGTGGATCAGCGCGCTGACCGGCGTCGGGCCCTCCATCGCGTCCGGCAGCCAGGTCTGGAGCGGGATCTGCGCCGACTTCGCCGCCGCGCCGCCGAGCAGGCCGAGCGCGACGAGCGTCTGCGCGGTCGACGAGAGGTGGACGTTGAAGTCGGTCGCGAACGAGAGCGAGTGCGTGTGCGCGATCAGGACGAAGAACGCCAGCGCCATCGTCGCGTCGCCGAACGCGTTCATCACGAACGCCTTCTTCGCCGCCGCGACCGCGCTCGGCCGCTCGTGCCAGAAGCCGATCAGGAGATACGACGAGAGGCCGACCAGGCCCCAGCCGACGAGCAGCAGGAGCAGGTTGCCGCCCTCGACCAGCGTCAGCATCGAGAAGACGAACAGCGACATGTAGGCGAAGTAGCGCCGCTCCTCGTCGTCGCCGTCCATGTAGCCGACCGAGTAGAGGACGATCAGCGCGCCGACGCCGCTGACGATCAGCATCATCAGCGTGCTCAGCGGGTCGACGAGCAGCGTCAGCCCGACCTTGAAGCTCCCCGACTGGAGCCACGTCCACGCCGTCGTCAGCTCGCCGTGGTGGCCCGACTGCGAGCGCAGCGAGAGGAACGCCCAGACCGCGCCGGCGAACGCGAGGAAGGTCGTGCCGGTCGAGATCCACGCGGCGGTGCGTCGCGAGATCGCCGTTCCGCCTGTCGTGATCGCGAGCGCCCCCGCCAGCGGCGAGAGCAGGCAGAGCCACGCGCCTCCGCTCATCCTCTGAGCTCCGAGAGCGTGTCGACGTCGAGGGCGAGCCGCCGCCGGTGCAGCGCGACGACGAGCCCGAGCCCGACGCAGACTTCCGACGCGGCGACCGCCATCACGGCGAGCGCGAAGATCTGGCCGGTGCCGTTGTGGACGTGGCGCGAGAACGCGATCAGGGCGAGGTTCGCCCCGTTCAGCATGATCTCGAGCGAGAGCAGGACGATCAGCGGGTTGCGCCGGATCAGCACGCCGAGCGCGCCCGTCCCGAACAGGAACGCGGCCAGCGCGAGGTACCAGGCGGTGCCGGGGCCGCTCACGTCTCCGCTCCGCGCTGCGTGTGCGAGCCGAGGATGACGCCGCCGACCGCGGCGACGAGCAGCACGATCGACGTGATCTCGAACGCGAGCAGGTGATCGGTCAGGAACAGGCGCCCGATCCAGCCGGGCGTCCCGAACGTGCCCGGGACCGAGCCGTCGTGCGCGAGCGAGCCGCCGGCCTTGAGGCCGATCACGACGATGATCTCCGTCAGCAGCGACCCCGCCGCGAGCACCGCGGCGAGCGACTGCCAGCGCGGCCCGCCGGCCCAGGGAGCCTCCAGCTCTGGCCCGACGTACGCGATCACGAACAGGAACATCACCATCACCGCGCCCGCGTAGACGAGCACCTGCGCCGCCGCGACGAACTCCGCCGACACGAGCAGGTACATGACCGCGAGCGAGCCGAGGTTCCCGATCAGCGCCAGCGCCGAGTAGAAGGGGTTCGAGAAGGAGACGACCGCGATCCCGGAGGCGAGGCACGCGAAGCCGGCGGCGATCCAGACGATCCAGACGAGGACGTTTCCGGCCGAGAACGCGAGGATCACGACTTCGCCTTGTAGTAGGGGATCGGCGTGTCGTAGAGATCGGCGTCGGCGACCGGGACGCGCTTCTGCGGCTCCGCGAGCAGCATGTCCTTCGTGTAGATCTGGTCGTCGCGGTTGTGCTCGGAGATCTCGTACTCGTTGCCGAGCGTGATCGCGTCGAACGGGCACGCCAGCTCGCAGTAGCCGCAGAAGATGCAGCGGCTCATGTTGATCTCGTAGATGCGCGCGTAGCGCTCGCCGGCGGAGACGCGGTTGTCGGGCGTGTTCTCGGCCGCGACGACGCGGATGCAGTCCGCCGGGCACGCGGCCGCGCAGAGCGAGCAGCCGACGCACTTCTCCAGCCCGTTCTCGTGCGTCCAGAGCCGGTGGCGGCCGCGGAAGCGCGGGTAGACCGGCCGCTTGTACTCCGGGTACTGCTGCGTGATCGGCTTCTTGAAGATCTGCTTGAAGGTGACGCCGAAGCCCTTCAGCGTGGAGTACGGCTGGGGCATCAGGTGAGTCTCCCTGTCTCGAGCGCCGGATGTC
>DASZYW010000345.1:0-2990 GCA_035545195.1 Gaiellaceae bacterium | reverse complement strand
GTCGGGACGTCCCACACCGCGCTCAGGTCGAGTGCGGCGACCGAGAGCCCCGCCGGCGCGACGAACCTCCGCTCGAACGCGCCGAGCGACGAGCCGGGGCGCCACGTGAGCCTGGGCCAGGAGAGCCGCGCCTTCCAGGTCAGCATGAACGCGTCGCGTTCCAGCAGCTCGAGCAGGCCCGAGAGCAGCGACTCCTCGAGCGTCGGCCGGCAGGCGAGGCCGCTGCTCGTGGAGCGCGCGATCCGCTGTTCGCCGTCTCGCAGGTTCCAGTGGAGGTAGACGAGCTGCGCTGGGAGGAGCGCGGGCTCGCCGTCTGCGAGCGAGAACCCGGTCAGCCAGGCGACCGGCGTGTCGCTCGTGAACGGCTGGTACGGGAACCCGGCCTGCGCGTACTGGGCGGCGCTGTGGAGGGCGAACCGCTCCGGGGCGAGCGCCCGAGCTCCGAGCTCCCGTGCGGACGCGACGACGGCGTCGACGTGGTCGGACTCGCAGGCGGCATATCGCTCCACGGCCTCTCCGATCGCCGCGGCGCGGGCGGAGGTGCGCTCGGCGGCCGAGCCGGCGCCCGTCTGCTGGGGGCCGAGGTATCCCGTCTCGCAGCAGAGGTTGGGGAGGCGGATGTCGAATGGCTCACCGACGACCTCCTCGACGCCGCGGACGATCCCCACGTACGGCGACACGAGCGCGTCGAGCAGGGCGACCGACTCGGCAGCCGTCGTCGCCGGGCGATCGAGGAGCTCAAGCAGCAACCCGGTGCACCCCGCTCCATGGAGAAGGGACGGCGCGGCGCGCGGCCGGTGAGCAGGCCGGGCAGCGCGGAACGCGGTGCACCGCGTGACGCGAGCAGGACAACTCCGGCGTCTGTTCGAGCGCGAGCACGGTTCCGACGGCGGCGCCGTCGCCGAACGCGAGCCGGCGAAGCGCGACCAGCCCCGCATAACCCGCCAGCACCGAGTCCACCGGCGGCGCGGACGGGTAGGAGCCGACCGCGACGTCCGCCAGCGGCGAGATCGCCGCGCTGCGTCGCAGCCGGTAGCACTCGTGGCAGGCCGACTCGTGCGGCACGACGATCGGCCCGACTGCGGCGAGCTGTCCGTCGAACGGGAGCACCTGCAGCCACTCGCTCTCGTGTTCGAGGGCCGCGGCGTTCCATTCGGTCAGCCGCTGCATCTCACTCGAGCTCGGGGCGACGACGACCAGCTCGACGTCGTGCACCTCCGGCTCGTTCCAGTCGCAGCGAGCCAGCGCGCACACGCTGCCCAGGAGCTCGGCGACGCGTGACGCGACCTGGGAGGAGCCGACCACCGCGACCCGGCGTCCGGCGAGACTCCGCCAGGCGTCGAGCGTTCCCCGACCGTACGCGTCGGAGGCGGCGAGCCACTCGAGCGTGCGAGCCAGGTCGGGGTCGAGGCCGGGCGGCGGCGCGTCGTCGAGTAGGCCGTGCGAGTCGAGCACCTCGAGCGCGTTCGCGATCCCGGGCCGGGCCGACTCGCCGAGCTCGGCCGCCAGGTCGTCGAGCGTGCGCGTGCCGTCGAGCAGCGGGAGCAGCCGCGGCAACAGTCGTGCCGCAGCCGCTCCGGTGAGCTCGAGCACCGAGCCTGCGTAGCGCAACTGCACCGACGCGTCTCCGATCGAGACGCGATACCACGGCTTCAGGCGCAGTCGCGTCACCGCTAGGTCGCCTCGGCCTTCGACGAGCTGCTGCTGCTGCACCCGAGGCTGACGCAGATCACGAGGCTGCAGCAGAGCGGGAAGGCCGGGAGCGCGTATCCGCCGCCGAGCCCGCGCTCGGCGACGGTCAGTTCCATCAACTCCTCCGACATGGTTCTCCTCTCTGGACGATCACTCGACCGTAGCGTTGTCTCTGCTGACAATCAAGATGGCTCTTTGGGCCATGTCTGCACAGCTGTCGGATAAGAGATACTGATGTGACGTATAAGCGTAGACCCGGTATCATCCGGCGAGCTGTGGGATCGCCAGGCTCGTTCGACGTGCTCGTGATTGGCTCCGGGGCCTCCGGCCTCGCGGCTGCCGTCTCCGCCGAGAAGGCGGGCGCGCGCGTCGCGCTGGCGACGAAAGGCTCGATCCAGTCGTGCAACTCCGCGAAGGCGCAGGGCGGGATCCAGGCTTCCTTCGGCGCCGACGACTCGCCGGAGCAGCACGCGCAGGACGTCTGGAAGTCCTCCCACGAGACCGCGGACATGCGGCTCGTCGAGGCGCTCACCGGCGACGCGCAGTCCGCGATCCACTGGCTCGAGGAGCTCGGGGTCGAGTTCACGCGCGACGAGGACGGCTCCTACCGGCTCGCCCGCTGCGGCGGCGCGACCGCGAAGCGGCTGCTCCAGGTCGGCGACCGCACCGGCCACGCGATCACGAAGGCGCTGCGCGACGCGTGGGAGGCCGGCTCCGGCACGACCTTTCCGAACGCGCCGCTCCAGGAGCTGGAGCAGAACGGCGGCTGGGTCGCGCGCTGCGGCGAGCACACGATCGCCGCGAACACGGTGATCCTCGCGGCCGGCGGGCGCTGTTTCCGCGAGGCGGAGGAGCGCGGCGAGCTCTCGACCAACCATCCCGGCGCGACCGGGGAGACGACGCAGATCGCGCTCGCGCTCGGCGCGGAGGCGCGCGACCTCGACGCGCTCCAGTACCACCCGAACGGCGGCGCCTGGCCGGAGACGATGCAGGGCTATTCGATCCCGGAGACCACGCGCGCCTACGGCGCCGTCCTCCTCAACGCCGACGGCGAGGAGTTCTGCGACTCGCTCGGCCCGCGCGACGTCGTCTCGCAGGCGATCGTCGACGAGGTCGCGGCCGGGCGCGGCACCACGACGCCCGACGGGCGGCCGGCGGTCTGGCTCGACACGACGCGCATCCCCGAGCGCGACGCCGAGCTCTCGCTCCCCTACATGCTCCGCCGCTACCGCGCGGGAGGCATCGACCCCCTGAAGGAGAAGCTCCTGACCTACCCCGTCCTCCACTACCAGAACGGC
>DASZYW010000344.1:0-7233 GCA_035545195.1 Gaiellaceae bacterium | reverse complement strand
GTCAAGCTCGCGCTCGAACGGGAGAAGGAGCGCGACGGCCAGGCGTTCTTCCTGCACAACCGCGTCGAGACGATCGAGGAGCGCGCCTCGCAGCTCCAGCAGCTCTGTCCCGACCTCCGCTTCCTCGTCGCGCACGGCCAGATGCGTGAGAAGGAGCTCGAGGAGAAGATGCACGCGTTCCTGCGCGGCGACGCCGACGTGCTCGTCTCGACCACGATCATCGAGTCGGGGATCGACATCCCGCAGGCGAACACGCTGATCGTCGAGCGCGCCGACGCGCTCGGGCTCGCCCAGCTCTACCAGATCCGCGGCCGCGTCGGCCGCTCCGACGAGACCGCCTACGCGTACCTCTTCTACCCGGACGCGCACGAGCTGACCGCCGAGGCACGGGCGCGGCTCGCCACGCTCGCCGACCACACCGAGCTCGGCGCGGGCTTCGCGATCGCCATGCGCGACCTCGAGATCCGCGGCGCCGGCGAGCTGCTCGGCGCCGAGCAGTCCGGCCACGTCGCCGCCGTCGGCTTCGAGCTCTACGTCGAGCTCCTCAACGAGGCGGTCGCCGAGCTGCAGGGGCAGAAGCGCGTCGCCGCGCGGCCGGTGCGGATCGACGCCCGCATCGACGCGTACGTGCCCTCCACCTACGTCGCGAGCGAGGCGCTGCGGATCGACGTCCACCGCCGGCTCGCGCTCGCGGAGAGCGAGGACGAGCTGCGCGAGCTGCAGGCGGCGCTCGAGGACCGCTACGGGCCGCTGCCCGAGCCGGTCGCGCACCTGTTCGCGATCCAGGAGGCGAAGATCAAGGTCGCGCTGCTCGGCGCCGACTACCTCGTCTTCCGCGGCGGCAAGGCGACCGTCGGCCGGCTGGTGCTCGGCTCCGGCGAGCTGCGCGAGCTCCGCGACCGCGCGAAGACCGCCGTCTACACGGTCGGAAACCAGGAGGTGAGCCAGCGCGGGCAGGAGAGATTCGAGCAGGCGATCGACCTGGTCGCTGCTATCTTGGACGCGCGCCGGGCTGCCTGAGGCGCGCGGCCTTGAACCCTCTCCCTACGCATTGGATTGACATGAAGACTCTCCGGTTCCTGCTGTTCCCGCTCCTCCTCGTCGTCGCGCTGCTCGTCGCGGGCTGCGGCGGCGGTGGCGGCGCTCGCTCCGTCCCCACGGACGCCGTCGCGGTCGTCGGCTCCGACACGATCACCAAGGCGCAGTTCAACGACCTGATGGACTCCGCCAAGGCGACCTACAAGGCGCGCAAGACCGCGTTCCCGAAGGTCGGGACGACCGCCTACAAGTCGCTCTCCGACCAGGCGGTCACCTACCTGGTGCAGGAGGACGAGCTGCAGCAGAAGGCCAAGGAGCTCGGCGTCTCCGTCACCCAGAAGGACGTCGACGCGCGCATCGAGCAGATCAAGAAGCAGTACTTCAGCGGCAGCGAGAAGAAGTACCAGGCGCAGCTGAAGGCGCAGGGCCTGACCGAGGCGCAGCTGCGGCAGGACCTGTTCGCGCAGATCCTCTCCGAGAAGCTGTTCGACAAGGTGACGAAGGACGTGAAGGTCACCGACGCCGCCGTCGCCGCCTACTACAAGAAGAACAAGTCGCAGTACGTGACGCCGGAGACGCGCGAGGTCGCGCACATCCTCGTCAACAGCAAGGCGCAGGCCGACTCGATCTACTCGCAGCTCCAGGGCGGCGCCGACTTCGCGACGCTCGCGAAGAAGTACTCCAAGGATCCCGGCTCCGCCTCCAAGGGCGGCGAGCTCTGCATCGCGCACGGCCAGTCGACCTCGGACGGCAAGTGCAGCACGACGGTGACCCCGTTCGACAAGGCCGCCTTCGCGCTCAAGACCGGCGACATCTCGCAGCCGGTCCACTCGACCTACGGGTGGCACATCATCAAGGCGCTGGCCGACACGAAGCCGTCGCACACGACGCCGTTCAAGTCGGTCAAGGAGACGATCCGGCAGAGCCTGCTCTCGACGAAGAAGACCCAGGTCATGACCACGTGGGTCGACGACCTGAAGAAGAGCTTCGCCAAGAAGATCGCCTACCAGAGCGGCTACGCACCGGCGACCACCTCCACCTCCAGCACGGCGACGACCTCGACCAACGGGTAGCGCGTTGGGCCTGACGGAGGCCCTGGCCGAGCTGCAGCAGCTGACGGAGCGCCTGCGCCGCGACTGCCCCTGGGACCGCGAGCAGACGGCGCGCACGATCGTCCCGCACACCGTCGAGGAGGCGTACGAGGTCGCCGACGCGGCGTTCCTCGACGACGACGCGAAGCTGCTCGACGAGCTCGGCGACCTGCTGTTCCAGGTCTACTTCCTCTCGCTGCTGCTGCAGGAGCGGGGGAGCGGCGACCTCGAGCAGGTGGCGCGCACCGTGCACGAGAAGCTCGTGCGCCGGCACCCGCACGTGTTCGGAGACGTCGAGGCCCGCACCGCCGACCGCGTCCGCTCGAACTGGGAGCGGATCAAGCGCGAGCAGGAGGGGCGCGAGGGGATCTTCCACGACGTCGCCGAGGCGCTCCCGGCGCTGCTCTACGCGCGCAAGGCGCAGCAGCGCGCGAAGGCGGTCGGCTTCGAGTATCCCGACGTCGCTGGCGCGATGGCCGACCTGGAGGACGAGCTGCGCGAGCTGAAGGAGGACCTCTCCGCCGACGAGCTCGGCGACGTCCTCTTCGCCGCCGTGAACGTGGCGCGCAAGCTCGACGTCGACCCGGAGCTGGCGCTCCGCCGGGCGTCGGAGCGCTTCCGCCGGCGCGTGGAAACTGCGGAGGCACTCGCAGCCGCGGCGGGCGAGAATTGGAGCGAGCTGCCGCTCGAGCGGCAGGACCGCTGGTTCGACCTCGCCAAGGAGACAGAGAGATGAGCTCGATCGCCCACGTCCACGCGCGCCAGATCCTCGACTCGCGCGGCAACCCAACCGTCGAGGTCGACGTCCGGCTCGAGTCGGGCGCCTTCGGCCGCGCAGCCGTTCCCTCGGGCGCCTCCACCGGCACCCACGAGGCCGTCGAGCTGCGCGACGGCGGCGACGCCTACGGCGGCAAGGCGGTCACGCGCGCGGTGGCGAACGTCTGCGGGGAGATCGCGCAGGCGGTCACCGGCATGGACGCGACCGACCAGGAGGCAGTCGACCGGCGCCTGATCGGGCTCGACGGCACGCCCAACACGGGTCGACTGGGCGCGAACGCGATCCTCGGCGTCTCGCTCGCGACCGCGAAGGCGGCGGCCGCCGAGGCCGGCGTCCCGCTCTTCCGGTATCTCGGCGGCGACGCCGCGGCGACGCTGCCGGTGCCGATGATGAACGTGATCAACGGCGGCGTGCACGCGGCCAACTCGATCGACCTGCAGGAGTTCATGGTCGTCCCGGCCGGGGCGAGCTCCTTCGCCGAGGCGCTC
The DNA here is from genome assembly GCA_035545195.1 of Gaiellaceae bacterium. Classification (GTDB taxonomy): domain Bacteria; phylum Actinomycetota; class Thermoleophilia; order Gaiellales; family Gaiellaceae; genus Palsa-739. The sequence goes on along the minus strand of DASZYW010000344.1, from coordinate 3,838 downwards.
CGGATCGGCGCCGAGACCTACCACGCGCTCAAGAAGGTGCTCTCCTCGCGCGGGCTCGCGACCGCCGTCGGCGACGAGGGCGGCTTCGCGCCCGACCTGCCGTCGAGCGAGGACGCGATCCAGGCGATCCTCGACGCGGCCGAGAGCGCCGGGCACGGCGACCGGGTCGCGATCGCGCTCGACCCGGCGTCCAGCGAGTTCTTCTCCGACGGCCGCTACCGCTTCGAGGGCCGCGAGGCCGAGCCCGCCGCGATGGCCGAGTTCTACGCCGGCCTCGTCGACCGCTTCCCGATCGTCTCGCTCGAGGACGGAAACGCCGAGGACGACGAGCAGGGCTGGAAGGCGACGACCGAGCTGCTCGGCGACCGGATCCAGCTCGTCGGCGACGACAACTTCGTCACCAACCCGGAGCGGCTCCGCCGCGGCATCGAGCAGGGAATCGCGAACGCGATCCTGATCAAGGTGAACCAGATCGGGACGCTCACGGAGACGATCGAGACGGTCCGGCTCGCCCAGCAGAACGGCTACAGCGCCGTCATGTCGCACCGCTCGGGCGAGACCGAGGACGCGACGATCGCCGACCTGGCGGTCGCGCTCGGCACCGGCCAGATCAAGACCGGCGCCCCGGCGCGCACCGACCGCGTCGCGAAGTACAACCAGCTGCTCCGGATCGAGGAAGAGCTCGGATCCGAGGCCGTGTACCCGGGCTGGTCGGCGTTCCCACGCTCGCAGTAGCTCGCGAGCGCTTCGCGCTCGCGAGCTGAGAACGGTGCTGCGCAGGCGGGAGAGCGCGGTCTCCCGCCCGCTCCGCGCCGGAGAGCTGGCTGGCGTCGGTTCGGTGCGGCGCACCGACTCCGAGGCTCGGCCGGTCGTGCGCCTTGCGGCGCAGGACCGGCAGCTCGCACGAAGGGCCTCCGCGGAAGTCCGCCTGCGGCGAGGCTTCCGCGTCGTCCGGGCGCCTTTCGCGAACGTCGACGCGTGGACGGCGCGCAGGCCGGAGCGGACGGTTCGGCGCGGCCGGGCGTCCGCGGAGGCCCGACGCGGCGAGCCGCCGGTCCTGCGCCGTAGGCGCACGACCGGCCGAGCCTCGACGCCGGTGTGCGGCATCGGGCGGGCGCAAGCGAGCCGTCTCGCGCGGAGCGCGCGGGAGACGACGCTCTCCCGCGCGCGCAGCACCGCATTCAGCGAGCGAGCGCGAAGCGCTCGCGAGCTACGCTCAGGGCGTGGCCATGGAACGCCGGACGAAGATCGTCGCGACGCTTGGACCGGCGTCGAACACGCCCGAGCGGCTGCGCGACCTCGTTGCCGCCGGCGTCGACGCGGTCCGGCTCAACCTCTCGCACGGCACGCACGAGCAGCACTCGCAGAACGCCTGGCTCGTCCGCGAGATCGCGGCCGATGTCGGCCACCCGATCGCGCTGATCGCCGACCTCCAAGGGCCGAAGCTCCGCGTCGGCGACCTCGAGGAGCCGGTCGTCCTGAAGACCGGCGGCGAGATCACCGTCTGCTCGTCCGAAGCGGCGACGGACGGCGAGCTGCCGGTCGCCCCCGCGGTGATCGCGGAGGTGCTCTCGCCCGGCCACGACGTCCTGATCGACGACGGCTCGGTCCGTCTCCGGGTGGACGAGGTCTCGGGCGGCCGCGCGCGCTGCGCCGTCCTCGTCGGCGGCACCGTCAGCTCGCACAAGGGCGTCAATCTCCCGGGAGTCCCGCTGCCGATCCCGTCGCTGACGCCGAAGGACGTGAAGGATCTCGAGTGGGCGCTGCACACCGGCGTCGACTTCGTCGCGCTCTCGTTCGTGCGCTCCGCCGCCGACGTCCGCGATCTGCGCGCGCTGATCGAGCAGGCCGGCTCGCACGCGCACGTGATCGCGAAGATCGAGAAGGCGGAGGCGATCGACGTCCTCGACGACGTGCTCGGCGAGACCGAGGCGGTGATGGTCGCGCGCGGCGACCTCGGCGTCGAGATCGGGCCTGCGCTGGTCCCGCTCCTGCAGAAGCGGATCATCCAGAAGGCGCTGGAGCGCGGGAAGCCGGTGATCACGGCGACCCAGATGCTCGAGTCGATGATCCACTCGCCCGAGCCGACGCGCGCCGAGGCGAGCGACGTCGCGAACGCGATCCTCGACGGCACCTCGGCGGTGATGCTCTCCGGCGAGACCGCGGTCGGCGACTTCCCGGTCGAGGCGGTCGCGTACATGGACCGGATCGCGCGGGCGGTCGAGCCGAGCATGGGTTACCGCCACGAGCTGCCCGAGGCGACCGACAACCCGACCATCGGCCAGGCGATGTCCAACGCCGCGTGCGACCTCGCCGAGGCGCTGCGCGCGAAGGCGATCCTCGTCCCGACCTTCTCCGGGCGCACCGCCAATGCGGTCGCCCGGCTGCGTCCGCGCCGGCCGATCGTCGCGCTCACGCACGTCGACTGGGCGATGCGCCAGCTCGCCCTCGAGTGGGGCGTCACGCCGCTGCTGATCCCGGAGATGAGCGACGTCGAGGCGCTCTGGGCGACCGCCGTCCAGGCGGCGCGCGAGGCGGGGCTGCTGGAGCCGGGCGACCGCGTCGTGATCACGGCCGGCACCGCGGTGAACATCCCCGGCTCGACGAACGTGATCAAGGTCGACGTGGCCTAGCGCGCGATGCGCACTGCGGCCGCCGCTCTCGTCTCGGGGCTGCTCGTGCTTGCGCTGGCCGCCTGCGGCGGCGGCGGTCGCAAGCCGGTCGCCAAGCGGTCACACCTGAACACGGGTGCGGTCGTCGCGGCGCTCCACGCCGCCGGCTTCGCCAACTTCACCGTCTCGGAGACGACCGACTCGCGCGCGCTCGCCCAGTTCTTCCTCGGCGAGCCGCCGGCAGGCGCCAGCCAGGTGATCGTGATCGTCTGGGCGCGCCGGGACGTCGCCGGCGAGATGGTCGCGCAGGGGAGACGGCGCAGCGCGGACGCGCGCTACCGGCTCGTCTGCAACGTGGACATCCACCTCACGCTCTCGAACGACGTCCCCGGCGAGCCGCCGCCCTCGCGGAAGTTCACCCGCACGGTGCACGGTGACGAGGACCGGATCGTCGCGGCGTTGCAGCAGCGCTGCGCCTAGCCGACCCCGGCGAGCGCGACCCGAGTCCCGGGCGCGACCATGAGCACGGTCTGGAGCCCGACGACGACGCGAACCGCGGTCCGGCTCGAGACCGCGAGCGCGATCCGTGCGCCTCGGGCGTCGAGCGCGACCACCGAGCCGGAGACGACCCGGCTGTGGTCGATCGTCCCGGGCGGCCGGAAGAAGCGCAGGATGCGGCCTTCCGCGTCGACCAGCTCGCCGCGCAGCCAGCCGATGCCGGCGACCGGAGCCTCCACGTTCAACCGGCGGCCGGACAGCTCGACTCCGGCACGCGTCGCCACCGCGAGCGCGGTTCCCTCCGGTGCGAAGGCGACGTGCGTCGCGTCGCGCACGGACAGCGGCCTGCGCGAGCGGTGCGCGAGGTCGTAGACGACCGGGCGGCCTCCCGCGGCGACGTAGGCGACCGCGAGCGAGTCGGCACGCCACGACGGGCGGACGGGGCGTACGGCGCGGTCGAGCAGCTCGTCGCCGTGGCCGTTTCCCTCGACGAGGCGCAGCTGGACGCCGGCCTTCGTGCGGACGGCGTACGCGATCCGCAGCCCGTCCGGCGCCCACGCGATCGCCTCGACCCTGCCGCCGGCCGGGAGCGACCAGGCGTGGCGGCCGTCGGGCGCCATCGCGACGAGACTGTCGCCGAGACCGGCCGCGACGTAGAGCGCGTGCGGCGACAGCGCCGCGGCCGAGACGGGCAGCCCCTCGATCCGGAGGCCGCTGCGCGTCGTCAG
>DASZYW010000343.1:0-3044 GCA_035545195.1 Gaiellaceae bacterium | reverse complement strand
CCCGCGGCGCCGGCCTCGATCATCGCCCGCATCAGCTCGTACGCGTTCAGCGGGCCGCCGAAGCCCGCCTCGGCGTCGGCGAGGATCGGAGCGAGCCAGTGCGTGCCGTTGCGTCCCTCCGACCAGTCGATCTGGTCGGCGCGCAGAAGCGCGGCGTTCAGGCGCTTGACGAGCGCAGGCGCGCTGTTCGCCGGATAGAGGCTCTGGTCGGGGTAGGTCGCGCCGGCGAGGTTCGCGTCCGCGGCGACCTGCCAGCCGGAGAGGTAGATCGCCTCGAGGCCGGCCTTGACCATCTGCACCGCCTGGCCGCCGCTGAGGGCGCCGAGCGCCCGCACGGGCGCGTCGCGCCGCAGCAGCTCCCAGAGCCGCTCGGCGCCGAGGCGGGCGAGGGTCGACTCCGGGACGACGGAGCCGCGCAGGCGCACGACCTGCTCGGCGGTGTAGGTGCGCTCCACGCCGTGCCAGCGCGGATCGGAGGTCCACTGCGCTTCGAGCTCCGCTGCCTCAGATTGGATCCGAGCCTCGGGGTCCATGCGACTCCTTCACGTTCGACAACCAGGAAACGGGAGATTTCGGATCCTAGATTGCCGGTCGGACGGTCGTCAAACCCAGTTGTGCGCCTTTAGCGCGCAGTCCAGCCCAGATCGAGCACGAGGGGGGCGCCGGTGACCGCCCGCGCCTCGGGTCCGAGAAGCCACGCGGCAGCAGCGGCGACCTCCTCCGGCTCGAGCATCCGCTTGACCGCGTGCGGCGCGATCAGCTCGTCGAGCGAGCGTTCCTCGAGCTGCCTCTCCGCCAGCTCGGTGCGGACGAACGCCGGACAGAGCGCGGACGCGGAGATGCCGGCGTCGGCCCCCTCCAGCGCGAGCACCTTCACGAGCCCGAGCACGCCGTGCTTGGCGGCGACGTAGCCGGCCTTGAACGGCGACGCCACGAGGCCGTGCACCGAGGCGACGACGAGGAAGCGCCCGTCGTCCGAGGCGGCGAGCGCGTCCCAGGCGTACTTCGCGAGCAGGAACGGGCTCGTGAGCAGCACCGAGACGAGCGCGTCCCACCGCTCCTCCGGGAAGTCTCGCACGGGCGCGACGTGCTGGAAGCCGGCGTTGGCGACGACCGCGTCCAGCCTGCCGTCGAAGCGCGCGAGCGCCGCGTCGACCACTGCGCGGTTGCCCTCGCGCGTCGAGAGGTCGCCGTCCTCGACGTCGACGGCGTGCACGAGCCAGCCGTCGGCCTCGAGGCGGCTCACGATCGCGGCGCCGATCCCGCGCGCCGCGCCCGTGACGAGCGCGCGACGCTGCGTCACTTGTAGTAGCGGAAGACCAGCTCGGCGACGCAGACCGGCTTGTCGCCGCCGTCCCGCTCGATCGTCGCCTCCATCGTCGCCTGGAAGCCCCAGTCGGCCTCGTCGACGGCGGCGACGCGGAACGCGCCGCGCACGCGCGAGCCCGACGGCACCGGCGCGGGAAAGCGCACCTTGTTCAGCCCGTAGTTGAGGGCCAGCCCGCCGTTCTGGCGCGGGACGACCTCGTAGGACATGACCGGGAGGAGCGAGAGCGTCAGGTAGCCGTGCGCGATCGTCGTCCCGAACGGGCCGGCGGCCGCCTTCTCGGCGTCGACGTGGATCCACTGCTGGTCGCCGGTCGCGTCGGCGAAGGCCTGGATGCGCTCCTGCGTGACGTCGAGCCAGGAGGAGGGGCCGTACGTGTCGCCGACCGCGATCATGCCGCGACTCTATCCCCCAGCGCGAACCCGGCGAGCTCCCGGGCGACGTTCGCGGCGCGCCCGGCGAAGGCGAAGGTGAGGTGGTTCCCGGGCACTTCGAGCAGCCGGCCGTCGCGGAGCAGCGCCAGCGCCTGCTCGGCGCCTGCGCGATCCATGATCGGCGGCGAGCCGGGCGGTCCGTACGGCTCGACCGTGCGCACCAGCAGCGTCGGGCACTGCACGGCCGAGATCAGCGGCGGCCAGTCCACGTCGAGCGTGCCCTGCGCCGCGGCCGCGATGTGCTCGGCGCGGCAGCGCGAGCGGACCTGGCCGTCCGGCAGCTCCTCCAGCTCGGCGTCGAAGAACGCCTCCAGCGAGTCGTCCCAGCCGCCGTCCGCGAAGTACGGGAGCTCGCGCAGGAACCCGAGGTACGCCTCGCGCGAGGGGTAGGTCAGCTCCAGCCGTGCGAGCGAGGGGCGAATCTGGTCCATCACCGCGGGATCGACCGAGCCGGGGACGTCGATCACGAGCGCGCGCTCGACACGCTCGGGGTGGTGCGCGGCGACCCAGTAGGTGAGCAGGCCGCCGAAGGAGTGGCCGCCGAGGACGACGCGCTCCAGGCCGAGCGCGTCGAGCGCGCCGACGAGGTCGGCCCCGTGCGCCGCCATCGAGTAGTCGTCCGGCTTGTCGCTCAGGCCCCGCCCCCGGAGGTCGAACGAGAGGACGCGCAGCGCCGGCGAGAGCCCCGCCGCGCAGAGCCCGTCGAAGAAGTGCGCGTTCGCCGAGAGCCCGTGCGCGAGCACGAGCACCGGCCCGTCGCCGCCGTGGTCGAGGTAGCGGAGCCGGATCCCGTTCGTCTCGACGAAGCGACTCTCGCTCACGCCGACTCTCCCCAGCGGACGCAGCTCGCGGCCCAGGTGTAGCCGGTGCCGGCGGCGAGCAGCAGCACGAAGTCGCCGTCGTGGAGGCGCCCGTCCCGGGCAGCGCGATCGAGCCCGAGCAGCGGGTCGATGCCGCTCATGTGACCGGTGTCGTCGAGGTAGATCGCCTGATCTTGCCTCATCCCCAGCTCGCCGAGCAACGCGGTCAGCATCGACCGCTTCGTGTGCAGCGGGCAGACGAAGTCGACGTCCGCCAGCGTGATCCCGGATCGCTCGGCGGCGCCCCGCGCAGCCGCGACGAAGTTCGGCAGCGACACCTGGTCGAGGCCGCCCTTCATCGAGTCCGGGTCGGCGACGTCGAGGAACTGGTAGCCCTCCCGGTCGACGGAGCCTCCACCCGGGAGCTTGACCTGGAGCGAGAACGAGCCGTCGGTGATCCCGTGGCAGCCGAGCAGCTCGTTG
>DASZYW010000342.1:0-5104 GCA_035545195.1 Gaiellaceae bacterium | reverse complement strand
GGGATCGAGCTGGCGCTGACGACGAACGGGTCGCTGCTGCCGCAGAAGGCGCAGGCGCTCGCCGACGCCGGCCTCGGCCGCGTCACGGTCAGCCTCGACTCGCTGGACGAGGACGCGTTCCGCCGCCTCAACGACGTCGACTTCCCGGTCGAGCGCGTCCTGGACGGAATCGAGGCGGCCGCCGCGGCCGGGCTGCCCGTGAAGGTGAACGCGGTGATCAAGCGCGGCGTCAACGACGACAGCGTCGTCCCGCTCGCCGAGCGCTTCCGCGGCACCGGCCACACGCTGCGCTTCATCGAGTACATGGACGTCGGCCACACGAACGGCTGGCGCCTCGACGACGTCGTCTCCGCCGACGAGATCGTCGCCCGCATCTCCGAGCGGTGGCCGCTCGAGCCGGTGCCCGGACGCGCCGACGAGACGGCGCTCCGCTTCCGCTACGCGGACGGCGCCGGCGAGGTCGGCGTGATCGCGTCGGTGACGAAGCCGTTCTGCGGCGGCTGCTCGCGCGCGCGGCTCTCGGCCGAGGGGCAGCTGTACACCTGCCTGTTCGCGGTCAAGGGGCACGACCTGCGCGCCCCGCTCCGCGACGGCGCGACCGACGCCGACCTCGAGCAGGCGCTCCGGGCCGTCTGGGGCCGCCGTACCGACCGCTACAGCGAGCTGAGGACGTCGGAGACCGCGGCGCTGCCGAAGGTCGAGATGTCCTACATCGGCGGCTGACCGCAGGCGTACAATCGGGGACATGGCTGCTGCAGTCGTCGCCGCCGGCCGCCGCGTGCTTCCGCGTGGATGGGCCCACTTCTGGCTCCAGGTCGGGATCTGGATCGGCTTCTACATCTCGTACCTCGGCGTGCGCAGCCTCGCCGACCGCAACCCGGCGCAGGCGTTCGTCAACGGCTTCCGCGTCATCCACCTCGAGCGCAGCACGCTGCACGGCTTCGTCGAGCAGGCGGCGCAGCGCTTCGCCGACTCCTCCCACGTCCTCGTCACCGCGGCCGCCTGGACGTACTGGAACTCCGAGTTCACCGCGATCGGGCTGGCGCTCCTCTGGGTCTACCTGCGCCGCTACGACCACTTCGCGCGCTTCCGCAACACGATCCTGCTCGCGAACCTGATCGGGCTGTTCGGGTACGTCGTCATGCCGACGGCGCCGCCCTGGATGTTCCCGTCCGAGGGGTTCGTGGACGAGGTCAACCACTCGAGCGGCCTGCTCAACTTCTTCGCGAACCCGTACGCGGCGATGCCGAGCCTGCACGCGGCCGACGCGCTGATCGTCGGCGTCTTCCTCGTCTGGACGAGCCGCCGCTGGACGTCGAAGGTCGTCTGGGCGCTCTGGCCGGCGTGGGTGTGGTTCTGCGTGCTCGCGACGGCGAACCACTATCTGCTCGACGTCGTCGCGGGAATCGGGGTCGCGCTGCTCTCGCTGGCCGCCGTGCAGCTCGCGCCGAGGCTCTCCCCGTTCCGCCGGAACGAGGGTGAGCCCATCGCAAACCTGCTATAGTCGGGCCATAGCAGGAATGCGATTGCAGGAGAGTTACACCGTCGGGGCGCGCACGCTCGCGTCGCGCTCAGTGACCGGCCTCGCGAGGACCAAGGTCACGCCCAACGCCTTGACGACCGCAGGCGTTTCGCTCTGCGTCGCCGCGGCGGTGCTCGTCCCGTTCGAGGATCGCGACAAGCTCCTCTTCTACTGGCTGGCGGCGGCCGTCTTCGTCGTCGGCTCGATCCTCGACATCCTCGACGGGGCGCTCGCGAGGGCGGGCGGGAAGACGACGCCGTTCGGCGCGTTTCTCGACTCGACCACCGACCGCGTCGGCGAGGGCGCAATGCTCGCGGCGATCGGCCTCGTGCTCGCGCGGCAGGGGAACTTCGTCGCGCTCACGTTCACGATCGTCGCGGTCGCGGGCTCGTTCCTCGTCCCCTACGTCCGCGCGAAGGCCGAGGCGCTCGGCCTGCGCGGCGACGTCGGCCTCGGCTCCCGGGCCGAGCGCGTCGTCGTGATCACCGCCGGGCTCGTCCTCGCACCCTGGGGCGTCCTGCCCTGGGCGATCTATCTCCTGACCGCCACGTCCTGGCTGACGGTGGCGCAGCGCATCCTGCACGTCCGCAAGCAACTGCTCCACGGAGGCACAGATGTCTGAACAGAACGGTTCGTCGAACGGGCACGCCCGGCTCGACGACGGCAAGGTGCGCGTCGCCATCATCGGCGTCGGCAACTGCGCGAACTCGCTGCTCCAGGGCGTCGAGTACTACAAGGACGCCGACGACGACAAGTTCGTCCCCGGCCTGATGCACGTGAACCTCGGCGGGTACCACATCCGCGACATCGAGTTCACGGCGGCGTTCGACGTCGTCAAGGGCAAGGTCGGAGAGGACCTCGCCGACGCGATGTGGGCGCACCCGAACGACACGATCAAGTTCGCCGACGTGCCGAAGACCGGCGTGAAGGTCTCGCGCGGGATGACGCACGACGGCATCGGCAAGTACCTCTCCCAGGTCGTCGAGAAGGCCGAGGGCCCGACCGACGACATCGTCGGGATCCTCAAGGAGACGAAGACCGACGTCGTCGTCAACTACCTCCCGGTCGGCTCGGAGATGGCGACCAAGTGGTATGCCGAGCAGATCCTCGAGGCCGGCTGCGCGATGGTGAACTGCATGCCGGTGTTCATCGCCCGCGAGAACTACTGGCAGGAGCGCTTCGAGGAGAAGGGCCTGCCGATCATCGGCGACGACATCAAGTCGCAGGTCGGCGCGACGATCACGCACCGCGTGCTCACCTCGCTCTTCCGCGAGCGCGGCGTCCACCTCGACCGGACGATGCAGCTGAACGTCGGCGGCAACTCCGACTTCCTGAACATGCTGGAGCGGGAGCGGCTCGAGTCGAAGAAGATCTCGAAGACGAACGCCGTCACGTCGATGCTCGACTACGACCTCGGCGCGAAGAACGTGCACGTCGGCCCGTCCGACTACGTGCCGTGGCTGACCGACCGCAAGTGGGCCTACATCCGCATGGAGGGCTCCGCGTTCGGCGACGTGCCGCTCAACGTCGAGTTCAAGCTCGAGGTCTGGGACTCGCCGAACTCGGCCGGCATCGTGATCGACGCCGTCCGGATGGCCAAGCTGGCGCTGAACAACGGCGTCGCCGGCTCGCTGGTCGGCCCGAGCTCGTACCTGATGAAGTCGCCGCCGAAGCAGATCGTCGACGACGAGGCGTACGAGCTGACCGAGCAGTTCATCCGCGAGAACGCCCGCGTCGCCGGCAAGGCGAAGGCTCCGTCCAAGGCGTGACGCTGGACCTGCGCTCCGCGCGCTCGCTCTCGCTGGGCGAGCGCGCGGAGCTCTTCACCGCGGCGTACGAGGGCTATGTCGTCCCGTTCCAGCTCGACGAGGCGCGGCTCGCCTTCATGGAGCGCTCCTTCGACGTCGACCTGGACGCGTCGCGGATCGCGTTCCGCGACGGCGAGCCAATCGGCCTCGCGAACCTCGCCGTGCGCGGCGACGAGGGCTGGATCGCCGGCGTCGGGGTGGTCGCAGCGGCGCGCCGCGGCGGCGTCGGCGAACAGCTGATGCGCGCGGTCCACGAGGAGGCGCGAGCGCGCGGGCTCGCGCGGCTCTGGCTCGAGGTGATCGTCGAGAACACGGGCGCCTTCGCGCTCTACGAGAAGCTCGGCTACCGGACCGTCCAGGACGTCGAAGTGTGGACGCTGCCTGCGGTCGCGGGCGAGCCCGAGGGCCGCGAGGTGCCGGCCGCGGAGGTGCGCCTGCCAGAGCGGCACGAGCCGTGGCAGCGCGCCGACGTGACGCTCGCGAACTACGACGACGTCCGCGGGCTCGTCACCGACAGCGGCGCGATGCTCTTCTGCGTCCGTGCGACCGCGCAGCTGCAGCAGTACGCGGGCGATCCCGAGCCGCTGCTGCGGGCGCTCCGCACCTTCGGCGACGTCTCCGTCCTGAACCTGCCGACCAGCGATCCGGCAGCGGCAGTGCTGCGCGAGCTCGGCGGCACGGTGACCATCCGCCAGCACGAGATGTTGCTCGAGCTCTAGTCGAGGCAGCTGAGCCACGTCGCCGGCTCGGGCTGGTACCGCGTCTCGACCGAGAAGCGGATCGCCAGCGGGCCCTTCTCCTGGCCGTGGGAGCAGAGCAGCGGGTCCTCGCCGTCGTTCTCGAGCACGAGCGCGACGTGGTGGCCCGGCGGCGGCCCCCAGATCACGAGGTCGCCCGGCTGGACGCGGGCGAGCGGGATCTCCGTCATGTGCCGGAGCATCGTCCCGGTCCAGCCCTGCCCGTCGAAGCCGAGGCCGTTCGGGTCGGGCGCGCCCGCCCAGGCGTAGCAGAGCGTCGCGAACCCGGAGCAGTCCGTGTGCAGCGGCAGCCGGCGCGCCTCGCCGAGTCCGTCGATCGGACGGCGCTCGTCGTAGTGGATCCGGGCCTCGTGGGCGATCCCCCAGTGCGCGTTCGCCGCGATCCGCTCCCGGACGGTCGCCACGGCGCGACGCTACTAGAGTGCGGGCAGGGATGGAACTGCGCGTCGCCCTGGTCACGCCGTTCGCCTGGTCGCAGCCGCACGACGTCAACGAGCACGTCGCTGCGCTCGCGCGGGAGCTGCGGCGGCGTGGACACCGCGTCACGGTGCTCGCGCCGTCGAACAGCGCGCGCGACCTGGCGGCGGGCAGGCGCGCGCTCCTCCGCGGCGGCGACCCGCAGCTGATCGCGCTCGGGCCGGCGGTGCCGATCTCGCGCCGCTCCAGGATGGGCGTTCCGGTCGGCGCCCGCGCGAACCTCGCGCACGCGCTCGCCCGCGGCTTCGACGTCGTGCACGGGTTCGAGCCCGGCCTGCCGAGCCTGTCGTACCTCGCCCTGCGCGACTCCGGCGCGTTCACCGTCGCCACGTTCTTCTCGCCCGAGCGGCTCGGCTATCCGCCGGGGAGGGCGCAGCGGGAGCGCCTCCTCGGCCGCGTCGACGCGCTGCTCGCCGCCGACGAGGAGGTCGCCGCAGCCGCGGCGGCGCGCTTCCCCGGCCGCTACACGGTCGTCCCGCCGGGCATCGACCCCGAGCTCTTCGCGCCGGCGCCGAAGCGGCGCCGCGTCGTGCTCGAGT
>DASZYW010000341.1:0-4918 GCA_035545195.1 Gaiellaceae bacterium | reverse complement strand
CCGCGGCCGACGCGGCCGCGCAGCTGGTGGAGCTGCGCCAGCCCGAAGCGGTCGGCCTCCTGGACGATCATCACCGTCGCGTTCGCGACGTCGACGCCGACCTCGATCACCGTCGTCGCGACGAGCACGTCCAGCTCTCCGGCCTTGAAGCGCGCCATCAGCTCGCGGCGGTCGGCCGGCTTGAGCCTGCCGTGCATGCAGCCGACGCAGAACTCGCGCAGCTCGGCGCGGCGCAGGCGCTCGGCCTCCTCCTCAGCGGCGCGCGCGAGGCTCGTCTCCGACGCCTCGATCAGCGGGCAGACGACGTACGCCTGCCTGCCCTCGCGCAGGAGCCGCGCCAGGCGCGTGTACGCCTCCGAGGCGCGGTCCTCGGTGATCCAGCTCGTGACGATCGGCTTGCGCGACGCGGGCGGCTTCGCGATCTCGGAGACGGCGAGGTCGCCGTAGACGGTGAGCGCGAGCGTGCGCGGGATCGGCGTCGCGGTCATGTGCAGGACGTGCGGCGCGCGGCCCACCGCGAGCGCGGTGCGCTGCTCGACGCCGAAGCGGTGCTGCTCGTCGACGACGGCGACGGCGAGGTCGCGGAAGGCGACGCCCTCCTGGATCAGCGCGTGCGTGCCGACGACGGCGTCCGCGTGGGCGGCGGCGTCGCGCTGCGCCTTCGGGGAGGAGCTCGTGAGCAGCGCGCACGAGACGCCGAGCTCGGCGCAGATCCCCTCGACCGTGAGGAAGTGCTGCTCGGCGAGCGTCTCGGTCGGCGCCATCAGCGCGCCCTGGCGGCCGTTCTCGACCGCGCGCAGGAGCGCGTAGAGCGCGACGACCGTCTTCCCGGAGCCGACGTCTCCCTGCAGCAGCCGCTGCATGGGAACGGTGCGCGCGAGGTCCTCGTCGACCTCGCGGATCGCCGTCTCCTGGTACGGCGTCAGCGCGAACGGGAGCGTCTTCCGGTAGCGCACGATCAGCTCGCCCGGCTCCCCGAGGCTCGGCGCCAGCGTCCGGTCGCGCTCGGCGGCGCGCCGTGCGATCCCGACCTGGAGGACGAGCAGCTCCTCGATCGCGAGCCTGCGCCGGCCGCGCTCGGCCTCGTCGAGGTCGGCCGGGTTGTGGACGACGGCGAGCGCGTCCCGCTTGAGCGGCAACGCCTCCCGCTCGCGCAGCTCGGCGGGCAGCGGGTCGAAGACGTCGGCGAGGCTCGGCAGCGCCGCGTCGACGGCGCGGCGCACGGTCTTCGCGGCGATCTCCTCCGCTGCCGGGTAGACAGGGGCGAAGTCGGCGGTCGCGTGCGCGTCGCCGAGGTCGTAGGAGCGGACGTCGAAGCCGAAGCGGCCGAGCTTCCCGCGCAGGCGCACGCGCGTGCCCGGCTTCAGCTGGTCGGCGAGCCACGGCTGGTTGAACCACGACGCGGTGACCGCAGCGCTGCCGTCGCTGACGCGCGCGGTGACGCGGATGCGCCGCCCGCGCAGCGGCCGCTTCTCGACGTTCAGCACCTCGCCGGCGATCACGACCTCCTCGTCTTTCCGGAGCGCGGCGATGCGCACCTCGTCGGCGGCGGTCTCGTAGCGGCGCGGACGGTGCTCGAGCAGATCGCCGACCGTGCGGATCCCGAGCCCGGCGAGCCGCCTGGCGATCGTCGCGCCGACGCCCTGCAGCTCCACGACCGGCCGCTCGAGCCGCTCCGGCCGGGGCGCGCGCGGGGTCGGCGGCCACGACCTGGGCTGGTCCAGGCCTGCAAAGACCGTCTGTCGACGGGACCGTGTCATGGTGCGCGCCACCGGGCGGGAGGGAGTATCCGGCCCGGATCGGACGGCATCAGTGGCCGGGCGCGAGCACACCGGCGCCGGCGTCGTACTCGGCCAGCAGCAGCCGCACGCGCTCGGCGCAGCCGATCCGGCCGCACTCGCACGCGAACGGGAAGCCGAGCGAGGCCGCCGCGAGGAGGTCGCCGGAGGCGATCCACGAGCGGATGTTGCGCGCCGCGTTCTCGTTCTCCCAGCGGCGCGCGGCGCCGAGTTCGCGCGGGTCGTTGCCCGCCAGGAACCCGGCGAACCGCTCCTCGACCTCGGCGCGGATCTCCTCCGGCGACCGAGAGCCGTCGACCTCGACGACCGGAAAGCCGCGCTCCCGCGCGAGGGCGGCGACGCGATCGGCGTAGAGCCGGTCCTTGACGAGCCGCGCCGCGAGCGCGCGCGCCGGGTCGCTGGACGGCATCGGCCGCAGCGACAGCGTCGCGCGCTGGAACTCCGCCGACGGGGTCAGGAAGACGGCGTTCGCGCCCTCCGGGAGCAGGTCGGGCACGACCTGCGGGCCCTCGACCAGCACGCGCGGCTGCTTCGGCAGCCCGCGCAGGTCGTCGAGCGCGTAGAGGAGGTTGCGGCGCGAGATCCGCTCGAAGTCGTCGGCCTGCGTGCGCGGCGTCCACTCGAGCCACTGCACGTCCGGCGGCGGATCGGCCTCGCCCGCGCGCCGCGAGTACTCGTACCAGAAGCTGTCCAGGTAGAAGGCGCGCAGGCCGTGCCGCGCGGCGAGCGCCCGGGCGAGCGTCGTCTTCCCGCCTCCCGTTCCCCCACCGACGAAGAGGGTCTCCAGCGCGGTCGCGGGCAACGCGTTACGCGAGCGAGTGCGGCGAGGTCCGGCGCCGGCGCGTGCCGGAGACGTGACCCCAGCGCTGGATCGCGTCGGCTGCTGCGCCCAGCCCGCCGAGCCAGCGGAAGAGCCCGACACCGAGCAGGTAGAGCGCTCCGATCGAGAGCCAGCTCCACATGTGACGGATGGTACTCCGGGCGGAGGCTCAGACGTCGTCCGCGAACCAGAAGAAGCCGACCGTGCCGGGGCCGGCGTGCGTGCCGATCACGGCGCCGAGCTCGGTCACCGTTTCGATCGTCGCCTGCGGGCGCCGGTCGCGGACCATCTTCTCGACCTCCGCGGCGCGCTGCGGCGCCGCCGCGTGGGCGATCCCGACGCGCAAACCGGGGCCGTCCTCCGTGGCCGCGTCGAAGGCGTCCACGAACTCCTGGAACGCCTTCTGGTTGCCGCGCACGCGCTTCACCGGCACGACCTCGCCATCGACGATCGAGAGGATCGGCTTCACGTTCAGCATCTGACCCGCGAACGCGCGCGCCCGGCCGATGCGGCCGCCGCGCGCCAGGAACTCGAGCGTGTCGACGGTGAAGAGGAGGCCGCGCTCGCGGCGGTAGCGATCGACGAGCGCGTCGATCTCCTCGTCGGTCGTGCCACGGTCGAGGCGGCGCTGAATCGCGAGCGCGAGCATCGTGATCGACGCGGACGCGGTCTCCGAGTCGATCACCCGCACGCGGCCGTCGCCGAGCTCGTCGGCCGCCGCCTCGGCGCTCCGGAAGGTGCCGGAGACCCGCGACGAGAGCTGCACGGAGAGGATCCGCTCGTAACCGTCCAGTTCGCGGTAGGCGGAAAGGAAGTCGCCGGGAGTCGGCTGCGAGGTCGTCGGCAGTTCGACGGCGCCGGGGAGGCGCTCGTAGAACTCCCGCGCCGTGATGTCGACGCCGTCGCGACTGCTCTCGGCGCCGAAGTTGACGTAGAGCGGGACGACGCGCCAGCTCGGGTGGCGCTGCGCGGCGTCCGGGAAGTCCGCCGTGGAGTCGAGGACGATCGCGGTGTTCTCGGCGGTGAGGTTCACGCCGCGGACGCCGCCTCGAGGATCGCGTCCACGATCTCGTCCAGCTCGCGATCCTTCGTCAGGCAGGCGACCGCGCCCGCCGCGCGCATCGTCTCCATCTCGTGCTCGTTCGCCGACGCCGTCAGGCCGACGACCGCGACTCCGGGCTTCGCCGCGACGACCGCCCGCGTCGCCTGGACGCCGTCGAGGCCGGGGAGCCGGTAGTCCATCAGCACCACGTCGGGCTCGTGGTCGACCACCGCGCCGACGGCGTCGCCCCCGTCGCCGACCGCGGCGACGACCTCGACGTCGTCGCGCATCCCGAGCAGGAGCTGAAGCGCTTCGCGGAAGACGTCGTTGTCCTCGACCAGGACGATCCGCACGGGCCGCATGCGCGGGAGCCTATTCCGCTGCGAGCAAGAGGGGGTAGTGCGGCTGGCCGCCCGCGTGGACGTCGACCTCGAGGTCGGGGTAGGCGGCGGCGACGCGCTCGAGCAGTCCGTCGAGCGGCGGCTCCTCCTCCCCGGTCAGGAGCGTGAGCAGCCCGCGAGGCTCCGCGAGCAGGCGCGCGACGACGGCTGCGGCGACCTCCGTGAAGTCCGTCCCGCCCGCGACGGGGTCGCCGTCCGCGAGCCCGAGCCACTCGCCCTTCCGGATCGCCACGCCGTTCAGCTGGACGTCGCGCGACGCGATCGTCACCTCGCCGGCCGCGACCGCGGCGACCGCCTCGCGCATCTCGGCGGCGTTCTCGGCGGCGTCGCGCTCCCCGTCGAACGCGACCAGCGCCGCGAGCCCGGCCGGGATCGAGTCGGACGGGACGACCTGCACCGGCTTCCCCGCATGGAGCGCAGCCTGCTCGGCGGCGAGCAGGACGTTCGAGTTGTTCGGGAGCAGGATCGCCTCCGCCGAGTCGAGCGCCTCGACCGCGGCGACGAGGTCGGCGGTCGACGGGTTCATCGTCTGGCCGCCCTCGACGACCCGGATCGGCCCGACCGGCGCGGCCAGGCTCTCGAACAGCGCCCGGTTCCCGGCGCCGGCGACGACGGCGACGACGCCGGTGGTCGCGACGTGCGGCTCCGGCACCGCAGCGAGCAGGCGCTCCTCGCGCTGGTGCGTCTGCTCGTGCATGTTCGCGATCTCGATCCGGTCGATCGTCCCGACCGCGGTGCCGAGCGAGAGGGCGGCGCCGGGATCGTCGGTGTGGACGTGCACCTTCAGCGCCGTGTCGTCGCCGACGACGAGCAGCGAGTCGCCGAGCTCCTCGAGCTGCGCCTCCAGCGCCTCCCG
>DASZYW010000340.1:0-6155 GCA_035545195.1 Gaiellaceae bacterium | reverse complement strand
CCCGTTCATCATGCAGGCGGACGGGCGCAGCTGGCTGTACGTCCCGCAGGGGCTCGAGGACGGGCCGCTGCCGACCCACTACGAGCCGCACGAGTCGCCGTTCGGGAACCGGCTCTACTCCCAGCGAGCGAACCCGCGCCGGCAGGTCGAGAAGGACGAGTACAACCCTCCGCAGAGCGACGTCTATCCCTACGTCGTCACGACCTACCGGCTGACCGAGCACCACACCGCCGGCGGGATGACGCGGACCGTGCCGTACCTCGCCGAGCTGCAGCCGGAGATGTTCTGCGAGGTGCACCCGGACCTCGCGCGCGAGGTCGGGCTCGAGCACGGCGGCTGGGCGACCGTCTACACGGCACGGTCGGCGATCGAGGCGCGCGTGCTCGTCACCGAGCGGATGAAGCCGCTGCGGATGAACGGCGAGCTCGTCCACCAGGTCGGGCTCCCGTACCACTTCGGCAAGCGCGGGCTCGTCACCGGCGACTCCGCCAACGACCTCGCCCACCTGGCGCTCGACCCGAACGTCCACATCCAGGAGGTGAAGGCGTTCACCTGCGGGATCCGGCCCGGCCGCCGGCCGCGGGGCGCCGAGCTGCCGCGGTTCGTGGCGCGAATGCGCGAGAAGGCCGGCTCGTGATCGACGTCCTCGCGGAGTTGATGGAGCGGCCGGTCTCGTACGGCGACGAGCAGCAGGAGCGGGTCGGCTTCTTCACCGACACCTCGGTCTGCATCGGCTGCAAGGCCTGCGAGGTCGCCTGCAAGGAGTGGAACCTGATCCCGGCGGACGGGTACACGTGGACCGGGGAGTCCTACGACAACACCTCGGCGCTCGGCGCGAACACCTGGCGCCACGTCGCGTTCGTCGAGCAGGACGTCCCGCTGCGCGGCGAGGACGACGGCGACGCGCTGCGCTGGCTGATGTCCTCCGACGTCTGCAAGCACTGCACGCACGCCGCGTGCCTCGACGTCTGCCCGACCGGTTCGCTCTTCCGCACCGAGTTCGGCACCGTCGTCGTCCAGCAGGACATCTGCAACGGCTGCGGCTACTGCGTCCCTGCCTGTCCGTTCGGCGTGCTCGACAAGCGGCATCTCGCGCCCGCTCCCGACCTGCCCGCGTTCGCGAAGGAGGACGGCCGGGTCTGGAAGTGCACGCTCTGCTACGACCGCCTCAAGGGCGGCCACGAGCCCGCGTGCGCGAAGGCGTGCCCGACCCAGTCGATCCAGTTCGGGCCGCTCGAGGAGCTGCGCGAGCGCGCCGACGCCCGGCTGGCGAAGCTCGAGGGCTGGAACGGCGCCCAGCTGTACGGCCGCGACCCCGGCGACGGCGTCGGCGGCTTCGGCGCGTTCTTCCTCCTGCTCGACGAGCCCGCGGTCTACGGCCTGCCGCCCGACCCGGTCGTGACCACGAGCCACCTGCCGGAGATGTGGGCGAACATGGCCGTCGCGGCGGGCGCGCTCGTCGCCGGGATCGCGGCGACGTTCCTCTGGGGTCGCCGGTGAGCGAGACTCGCTCCTACTACGGCCGGCCGGTGATCAAGGAGCCGGTCTGGACCTGGGAGATCCCCTGCTACTTCTTCGCCGGCGGGCTCGCGGGCGCCTCGGCGGTGCTGAGCAGCAGCGCGAAGCTGGTCGGGAACGAGAAGCTGTCGCGGACGGCGCTCTACGTCGGCGCGCTCGCGGACGTCGCCTCGCCGGCGCTGCTCGTCTCCGATCTCGGCCGGCCCGAGCGCTTCCACCACATGATGCGGGTGGTCAAGATCACGTCGCCGATGAACGTCGGCTCGTGGGTGCTGCTCGTCTCGGGCGGCGCCTCGAACACGGCGGCGGTGCTCGAGCTGCTCGGCTGGCTGAAGCCGGTGAAGCTCGCCGCGGAGGCGGTCTCGACGGTGGCGGGACCCCTGCTCGCGACCTACACCGGCGTCCTGATCGCGAACACCGCGGTGCCGGTCTGGCACGAGGCGCGCCAGGAGCTGCCGTGGATCTTCGGCGCGAGCGCCGCCGCGAGCGCTGGCGCGGCGGCCTGCATCTTCCTCGACCCGGACGACGCAGGCCCGGCGCGCCGGCTCGCGATCGCGGGCGTCGCGGCCGAGGGCGCGCTGATGCAGACGATGGAGTTGCGGCTCGGGATGTTGGGCGAGGTCTACCGGCAGGGAACCGCCGGCAAGTTCGCCTGGGCCGCGAAAGGACTCGCCGGCGCGGGCGCTGCAGTGCTCGCGACTCGGGGGAGACGGAGCCGCGGCGCCGCGGCTCTGGGCGGCGCGCTCGTCTGCGCCGGCGAGCTCTGCCTGCGCTGGTCGGTCTTCAAGGCCGGCTTCCAGTCGGCGCGAGACCCCAAATACACGGTGGCGCCGCAGCGCGAGCGGGCCCGGCGGCGCGGCACACGCGCGACGACGAAGCGCGCGTGAGCGGACGTCGGCCGACCCCGTTCCCGATCTCCTTCCTCGGTCTCGCGCTCGCGGCCACCGTCTTCGCCGGCTACGACCTGCAGGTCGTGCCGAAGGCGGACTACCACCAGGTCGGCTGGATCCTGCTCGCCGTCCCGGCGCCGATGCAGCTCTTCGCCGCGGTCTGGGGATGCGTCCGCGGCGAGCTCGCGTCGGCCACGAGCTCGGCGCTGCTCGCCGCCGCGTGGCTCGGCACCGCCCTGAGCGCGATCGAGAGCACCGCGCCGACGCGTCCGCTCGCGCTCCTCTTCTTCGCGGTCGCGGCGGGCCTGCTCGTCTCGGTCGCGACGGAGGCGCTGGAGCGGCAGCTCGTCCCGGCGGCCGTGCTCCTCTGCGCCGCCGTGCGCTTCGCGATCGGCGGCGGCAGCGCGCTCGCGGCGTCCCATGGCTGGTCGGTCGCCGCGGGCAGCGCGGGCTTCGCGCTGGCGGGCGTCGCGCTCGCGGGAGCGTTCGCGATCGAGCTGCGCAGCGCGCTCAGCCGCTGAGGGCTATCTGCCGCGGAGCAGGGCGACGCCGCCGGCGGCGGCTCCGACTCCCGCGACGACCGCGCCGGTTAGGCGGCGATGCTTCGCGAGCGAGGTCTGGATGCTGCGCGGGTGCGCCTTGTCGTCGAAGGGGCCGTGCGCGCCGCGGTCCTCCTCGTCGTCGACCGGCGTGAACAGGTTGTCGTGCCCGGCGCCGCCGTTCAGCGGCTGGTCGGTCTGCTGCGAGGAGACCGCGGTCTTCGCCAGGTACCAGTCGAGGAACCAGGGCGCGAACTTCTCGCCGAGGATGTTCATCACCGTCGGCCCGCCGACGTAGAGCTCGCGGCGCCGGTGGTGCGCGCACCAGTGGATGGCGTCCGCCGCGACCTCCGGCTGGAAGAACGGCGGCACCGGCTGCGTCTGCTTGGGCAGCTTCGTCCGGCCCCACGTGAACTGGGTCGTGTTGAACCCGGCCAGCTGGACCATCGAGACGTGCACCTGCGACTTCTTGTGCTTCAACTCGGTCAGCACCGACTCCGTGAAGCCCTTGCAGGCGTGCTTCGCGCCGCAGTACGGAGCCTGCAGCGGGATGCCGCGGTACGACATCGCCGAGCAGACCTGCACGATCGAGCCGCGGTCGCGCGGGACCATCCGCTGCAGCGCCGAGCGCGTCCCCCAGACCATCCCGTGGTAGGTGACGTCGGTCGAGCGCCGGAACTCGTCGGGCTCGATGTCGAGGAACTCCGCGTAGACCGTGACCATCGCGTCGTTGACCCAGACGTCGATCGGGCCGAGCGCCTCCTCGACCGCCGAGGCGGCGGCCTCGACCTGGTGCGGGTCGGCGACGTCGGTCGGGAGGACGAGCGCCTTGCCTCCCGCCTCCTCGACCTCCTGCGCGGCCTGCTCGAGCCCGGCGCGTCCGCGCGCGAGCAGGGCGATGCTGGCGCCGTCCTGGGCGAAGCGGCGCGCGGTGGCGCGGCCGATTCCGCCGGAGGCACCCGTGATGACGACGATTTCACTCATGTGTTTTGCCTTCCGCCAGGCGGCGAAAAGAAACGTATTACGATGCATAGTGAGAATCCGCTCAGAATCGACGGCTACGCCCCGATCGGCGCCTACGCCGCGATCGGCGACGGCCGCACGGCTGCGCTCGTCGCGCTCGACGGCTCGATCGACTGGCTCTGTGCGCCGCGCGTCGACTCGCCCTCGGTCTTCGCGGCTCTCGTCGACGCGGACCGGGGCGGGTGCTTCCTCCTTCGTCCGGAGGGCGCCCACCGCGCGACGAGGCGCTACGCGGAGCGGACGAACGTCCTCGAGACGACGTTCGAGAGCGACGGCGGCACCGTCGTCGTGACCGACGCGCTCACGCTCGACGGCGGTCGTCCGCCCGCGTGGCGCGAGCTCGTGCGCAAGGTCGAGTGCACCGCCGGCGAGGCGCGGCTGAGCTGGACGGTCGAGCCGCGGTTCGGCTACGGGCTCGAGGAGACGAGCTTCCAGCGCCGCCACGGCGTCGTCGCAGCGTGCTCGGGCGAGCGCGCGGCGATCGTCCTCTCGCACGGCGCCGGCGACGTGGACTACTCCGCGACCACCGCGCGCGGCTCCTTCACGCTCGCCGAGGGCGAGTCGGCGGTGCTCGCGCTCGTGCTCGTGGACGGTGCGCCCTGGCCTGCTCCGGGACGAGACGAGCTGGAGCGGCGGCTGGAGGAGACGCTCGCCTTCTGGAGTGACCGGTGGGAGCGGATCGAGTACGACGGCGAGTGGGACGCGCCGGTGCGGCGCAGCGTTCTCGCGCTCGAGCTGCTCGCGGACGCGGAGACGGGCGCGATGGTCGCCGCGCCGACGATGGCGCTGCCGGAGCGGATCGGCGGCAGCCGCAACTTCGACTACCGCTACGTCTGGGTGCGCGACGCAGGCTTCGCCCTCGACGCGCTCCTCGACGTCGGTCTCCTGCCGGTCTCGCACCGCGCGCTCGACTGGCTGCTCCGGGCGACGGAGCACACCCACCCGCGCCTCCAGCCCCTCTTCGACCTGCACGGTTCGCCCGATCTGCCGGACGACGAGCTGCCGCTGCACGGGTATCGCGGCTCGCAGCCCGTGACGCTCGGGAACTCGGCGGCGCGGCAGCTCCAGCTCGGCAACTTCGGCGACCTCCTCCTCGCCGCCTGGCGCTACGCCTGCCGCGGCAACGCGATCGACCCGGGCACCGGCCGCAGGCTCGCGGAGGTCGCCGACCTCGTCTGCGAGATCTGGGAGAACGACGACGCGGGGATCTGGGAGCTCGGGCAGCACCGGCAGTACACGAGCTCGAAGATGTCCTCCTGGTCGTGCCTCGAGCACGCGCTGAGGCTGGCCGAGCTCGGCCTCGTGCCGCCGGGCCACGCCGACCGGTGGCGGAGCGAGCGCAAGCGGATCCGCGCCTTCGTCGAGGAGCGGTGCTGGTCGGAGGAGCGCCGCGCCTATGCGTTCCACGCCGGCTCGACCGACCTGGACGCGAGCGTGCTGCTCGGCCGGCGGCTCGGCTTCCTCGACGCGGAGGACGAGCGCTTCCGCTCGACGCTCGACGCGATCCTCGACGAGCTCGCCGACGGCGCGCTCGTCTGGCGCTACAGCGGCATGCGCGGCGAGGAGGGTGCGTTCCTCGCGTGCTCGTTCTGGGTGGTGGACGCGCTGGCCGCGGCCGGGCGCGTCGACGAGGCGGCGGAGCGGATGCGCGACCTCGTCGAGTTGGCGAACGACGTCGGGCTCTACTCCGAGGAGGCGGGAGCGGACGGCGAGCTGCTGGGGAACTTCCCGCAGGCGCTGACCCACCTCTCGCTGATCCTCGCCGCGCGGAGCCTCGACGCCGCCTCCGCGAAGCAGAAGCGGGGCGCTTCGCGCGTTTCGGCCTGAGCCCGCTCGGTACCAACTCCTTCGTGCCGGAGCTTGGATTCGCACTCTCCTCCGAGGACCACGGGCCGAGCGAGCTCGTCCGTCAGGCCGTGCTCGCCGAGCGCGCGGGGTTCCCGTTCGCGCTCATCTCCGACCACTTCCACCCCTGGGTCGACGCGCAGGGGAACAGCCCGTTCGTCTGGTCGACGCTGGGCGGGATCGCGCAGGCGACCGAGAAGATCCGCGTCGGCACCGGCGTCACCTGCCCGACGATCCGGATCCACCCGGCGATCGTGGCGCAGGCGGCGGCGACGCTCGCGTGCATGATGCCGGGGCGCTTCTTCCTCGGCGTCGGCACCGGCGAGAACCTGAACGAGCA
>DASZYW010000339.1:0-2514 GCA_035545195.1 Gaiellaceae bacterium | reverse complement strand
CGCCGCGGAGCGCACCGCCGACGCGCTCGCGGCGCAGCTGACCGCGGTCGGCATCCCCGCGCGCGGCGCGGCGGGCGCCGACGACCCGATGCAGGCCGCCGAGGACGCGCTGGGCGAGTTCGGCGCCGACGAGGTCGTGGTCGCGGGCGACGCCGACCTCTACGCACAGGCGCAGGGCCGGCTCACCGTGCCGGTCACGCGCCTCGGCTAGAGCTCGATCCGGTACCGCGTCTCCGCGACGGCGATGCCGAGGAGCTCGTCCTCGCGCTCGGCGCCGTCGGCCGTCCAGCCCTCGCGCTCGTAGAAGCGCCGCGCGCGCGGGTTGTCCGAGAGCACCCAGAGGATCGCCTCGGCGAAGCCGGCCTCGCGCAACGCGTCGAGCGCCGCCGCCATCAGCGCCGGGCCGGCGCCGGTGCCCCACGCCTCGGGCAGGGCATAGATCGCGTACAGCTCGCCCAGCTCCGGCTCGTGCTCGTTCGCGCCGACCGAGGCGAACGCGACGACGCGCCCCTCCTCCTCGGCGACGAAGACGTTCGCGCGCCCGCCGCCGATCCACTCGCGCCAGAAGCCCGCACGCCGCGCCACGTCGAGCCCGGCCAGCCGCTCGGCGCCGAAGACGTGCGCGTACGCCGCCTGCCAGGTGCCGACGTGGACGGCGGCGATCGCCGAGGCGTCCTCGACGACGGCGCGCCGGACGGTCACGGCGCTACTTCCCGGCGTTGTCGGCGACGAAGTGCGCGACCGCGTCGATCTGCGCCTGGCTCAGCTTGCCCTGGAACGCGGGCATCACGCCGCCGCCGTGCTCGACCTGGTGCTGCACGGTCTCGAACGGCGGCTTGAGCTGGTCGAGGTTCGGGCCGACGGTGCCCGAGGAGCCCGCCGCCTTCAGCGTGTGGCAGCTGGCGCACTCGGAGGAGAAGATCGTCTTGCCGTCGGTCCCGAGCGTGGACGGCGACGCCGCCTCGGGCCCACTCTGGCCGGCGACCGACGCGACGTAGGCGGCGACGTCGACCGCGTCGGCGCCGGTGACGATGTTCGCCGGCATCGTCGGCTCGTTCTGGACGCTCCCCTGGTTCTTGCTGCTGCCGCTCGCGATCGGGCCGGAGCCGAGCCGGATCTGGTCGAGGACGACGTTCTCGATCGACGTGTCCTTGTAGCCCTGCTGCCGGTCGCTGTAGAAGGCCGCGTCGAGGCTCGGCCCGACGGTTCCGCTCGCTCCGGCCGCGGCGAGGGTGTGGCAGCCGGCGCACTTCGACTGGAAGAGCTTCTGGCCGGCCTGCGCGTCGGCGCTGCCGCTCGCGACGCCGCCGGTGCCGCAGCCGGCAGCGAGCAGCGCGCCCGCCGCCAGTCCCGCCAGCCCGATCGCGCCCCGGCCCCTGCGACTCAAGCCGACGCGGCTCCGATTCCGGCGAGCGCCTCGTCGCGGCTCGGATAGATCGTGAAGACCTTGTCCAGCCCGGTGATCTCGAAGATCTTGGTGATGTTGCGGTCGCTGCAGACGAGCGAGAGCTGGCCCTCGTTCGAGCGCAGCCGCTTGACGCCGCCGACAAGCACGCCGAGCGTCGTCGAGTCGATGAAGGTCGTGTCCGTGAAGTCGACGAGCACGTCCTTCGCCCCCTGCCCGATCACCTCGAGCAGCTGCTGCTTGAACTCGGGAGCGGTGTACAGGTCGACCTCCCCCGCGAGCGAGATGACGTACGAATCTCCACCCAACTGCTCTGTCTTGATGTCGAAGTTCATCGTCTCCCCCGAAAGTCGCTGGACGTCGGGTGAGTCTATCCGGACGCGGCGAGCGCGAATCGCGCTACCGCACCGCTCCTACTTCGACGACTTCTTCTTCTTGGCGGGCTTGGCGGGCGCCGGCGAGAGCTGCTTGATCAGGGACTGGACCTGCGCCTTCTCGGGCGAGGTCGGGTCGAGCTTCAGGTACTTCTTCAGCGCGGCGACCGCGGTCGTGTAGTCGCCTGCGTCCTGCGCGGCCGTCGCCAGCTGGAACTGCGAGTTCGCGTCGTGCGGCTGGAGCTTCGCGACCGTTTTGTAGCTCGTCTCGGCGTTCGAGTAGTCCGAGGTCCCCTGCTGGTAGAGCGTCTGCAGGCTCGCGTTGGCGTTCTGGGCGGCGATCTGCTCGATCTGGTTCTGGCCGATCGCCGTGCCGAGCGTGCCGGTCGGCAGGAACGCTTGGCTCGGCGCGGCGAGCTGCGCCTCGGTCTGCGCGTCCTGGTAGGCCTGGGCGAACTGCTGCGCCTGGGAGATCTGGAGCCCGCCGAGCTCGGCCCACGCCGCCGCGTCCTTCTTCTTCAGCGTCACGTAGGTCTGGAGCGCGCCGATCGCGCCGGCCGTCTCGCCGTGCGCCTCGTAGGCGGTGGCGAGGTCGCGGTAGGCCTTCGGCGACTGCGGGTTCTTGGTGACGGCGTGCTGCGCCTTGGAGATCGAGGAGCCGCCGCCGCCGAAGAGGCCGCTGAAGATCTGGTCGAGGCCGCTGTTCTGGCCCGAGCCGACGCCGAGGACGGCGAA
>DASZYW010000338.1:0-3801 GCA_035545195.1 Gaiellaceae bacterium | reverse complement strand
CGACAAGCGCCGCCAGCACCGCGGCGAGCCCGGCGGCGGCGGAGACCTCGAGGATCTGCAGGTCGGCGCCCATGTGGAAGCGCGCGAGCCCGGCGACGACGACGGCGCCGAGCGGGAGCAGCCCCGCGAAGAGCGCCAGCGCCGCGAGCTGGAGACGGACGGTCGGGAGCATGCGCAGCACCAGCGCGGCGACGACGCCGGCCAGCAGCGCGAGCAGCGCGATCTGCGTCGCGAACCCCGTCACGGCGTGAACCGGTACCCGGCTCCCCAGACCGTCTCGAGGTGGCGCGGGTGCGACGGGTCGTCCTCGATCTTCTCCCGCAGCCGGCGCACGTGGACGGTCACGGTGCCGGTGTCGAGCGCGGTCGTGTAGCCCCACACCGCCTCCATCAGCTGGTCGCGCGAGAAGACCCGGCGCGGGTGCGAGGCGAGGAACCAGAGCAGGTCGAACTCCTTCAGCGTCAGCCGGAGCGGCGTCCCCGCCTTGCGCACCTCCCGCGCGTCCGCGTCCAGCTCGACGTCGCCGAAGCTCGAGCTCGTGCCCGGCGCCGGGCCGGCGGCGGCGCGCTTGAGCAGGTTGCGGACGCGGATCGCGAGCTCGCGCGGGCTGAACGGCTTCGTCACGTAGTCGTCGGCGCCGAGCTCCAGCCCGACGATCCGGTCGGCCTCCTCGCCGCGCGCGGTCAGCAGGATGATCGGCAGGTCGGAGCCGGCGCGGATGCGGCGCGCGACCTCGAGCCCGTCGGTCTTCGGGAGCATCACGTCGAGGACGACGAGCGCCGGCGACTCCTCCTCGTAGAGGCGCAGCGCCTCTTCGCCGTCGGCGGCCTCGAGCGTGCGGTAGCCGTCGCGCCGGAGGTAGCGGACGACGACGTCACGGACGATCTCCTCGTCGTCGACGACCAGCACGGTCTGCATTCACGGGATTGTCACTCGGCGCGGGCTTGCGGGCGAGTTAAATCGCTCCTGTGACCTGGGGGCCGGAGACCGCCGTCCTGCTCGTGCTGCTCGGCGTGGGCGTCGGCGCGTTCGGGACGATCGTCGGCGCGGGCGGCGGCTTCGTGCTCACGCCGGTGCTGCTCCTGCTCTACCCGCACGAGCCGCCCGAGCGGCTGACGGCGATCAGCCTCACCGTCGTCTTCTTCAACGCCGGCTCGGGCTCGTTCGCCTATCTCCGGCAGCGGCGCGTGGACGTGCGCAGCGGACTCGTGTTCGCGGCGGCGACGCTCCCGGGCGCGATCGGCGGCGCGCTGCTCACGACCGCGGTCTCGCGGCGGCTCTTCGACGGGCTGATGGGCGGCGTGCTCGCCGTGCTCACGGTCTGGCTCCTGCTCGGCGGCCGCGGGCCGGCGAAGCCGCGCGAGGGCGTGCCGCTCCTGCGCGGGGCGCTCTACTCGCTCGTCGTCGGGTTCGTCTCGAGCTTCCTCGGGATCGGCGGCGGCGTGATCCACGTGCCGCTGCTCGTGCGCGCGCTCGGCTTCCCGACCCATGTCGCGACCGCGACCTCGCACTTCGTCCTCACGTGGATGGCGGGCGCCGGCGCGCTCACCCACGTCCTCGCCGGGAGCTTCGCGGGCGGGCACGGCGTCCGCCGCGCGGCGGCGCTGTCGGTCGGCGTGATCGGGGGCGCGCAGGCGGGCGCGGCGATCTCGCGGCGTCTGCACGCGCAGCACATCGAGCGGCTGCTCGCGCTCGCGCTGCTCGCCCTGTCGGTGCGCCTGCTCGTCTCTGTCTGAACCGGCCACGTCCGGTGTCAGACACCGGACGTGGCCGAAAGCGCCATGCCGCGAGGCTGAGTACTTCGCCGAACCGGCGATCGGGTGCGGCGCCGATGCTCGCCGCCGGAGCCGGGCGGACGATGCGGGCATGCGTGAGCGAAGGATCTCGCTCGCCGCGATCGCGCTCCCCGTCGTCGCCTACCTGACGCTGCAGTCGCTCGTCGCCTCGCTCTACGTCCACCCGCCGCTGCTCGGGTGGATCGGCTTCTCCGTCGTCGGGTCGATCGGCACCGCGGTCGCGTCCGGCGCGGTCGCGCTCTTCCCGCGCATGCGCACGAGCGTCGACGCGCCGCGCGAGCGCGTGCGCGGGCGGCTGCTCGTGCTCGCCGACGCCGACTGCCCGGCCGAGCGCGTCTGCCACGCCGTCGCGTCGCACCTCGGCCCGGCTGGCGCCTCCTCGGACGTGCTCGTCGTTGCCCCGGTGCTCGCCTCGCCGCTCCACTACCTGACCGGCGAGGAGGAGTCGGAGACCGCCGCTGCGGAGGCGCGGCTGGCCGCGGTGCTCGCCGGGCTGCGGCTGCGCGGGCTCGCGGCCGACGGCCGCGTCGGCGGCGACGACCCGCTGCAGGCGCTCGGCGACGCGCTCGCCGCCTTCCCGGCAGCCGAGGCGCTGCTGATCACCGCGAACGACCACTGGCTCGAACCAGGCCTGGTCGAGCAGGCCCGGCGCCTCGTGCCGGAGCTCGAGCTCGTCCACGCCGCCTGACCCGAACGGAGACCCCATGACCACTCTCAAGGAGCGCGACCTCGCCGGCCCCGGCATCGGCAACTACGAGGAGCTCGCGCAGGTGCTGCCCGCCGACTACGAGTCGCTGCTCTCCCCCAAGGAGACGATGCGGGCGCTCTACGCCGCCAAGCGGCTGATCGAGGACGAGCTCTCCGAGCGGCTCTCGCTCACCCTCGTCCAGGTGCCGCTGATCGTCGACCGGACGAGCGGCGTCAACGACTACCTCGACCGCGACGGCTCGCGCACGCCCGTCTCGTTCCACATCTCCAACGACCGCGACGCGCACCCGCTCGACGCCGAGGTCGTGCAGGCGGCGACGAAGTGGAAGCGGCTCGCGCTCGCCGAGTTCGGGCTGGAGCCTGGCGAAGGGCTCCTGACCGACATGCGCGCCGTACGCAAGGACTACTTCCTCGACCACGACCACTCCGCGTACGTCGACCAATGGGACTGGGAGCGCGCGATCCTCCCCGAGGACCGCAACCTCGCCTTCCTGACCGTCGTCGTGCGGACGATCTGGTCGGTGCTGAAGGACGCCGAGACGATGCTGCACGACCGCTGGCCCGCGCTCGCCGACCCGCGCTGGCCGAAGCTCCCCGACGAGCTGGAGTTCTTCCACGCGGAGGACGTGCTCGCCATGTACCCGGAGCTGCCGCGCAAGGAGCGCGAGACGCGCCTGCTCCAGGAGCACCCGGCCGTGTTCATCTACGGGATCGGCTGGCCGCTCGCCGACGGGCTGCCGCACGAGCTGCGCGCCGCCGACTACGACGACTGGACGACCGAGACGGTCTCCGCCGACGGCCGCCCGATGCACGGGCTCAACGGCGACATCCTCGTCTGGAACCCGGTCACGCGGCGGCGGCACGAGCTCTCCTCGATGGGCATCCGGGTGACGAAGGAGGCGCTGCGCCGCCAGCTCGAGCTCTCCGGGCAGCTCGACTTCCTCGACCTGCCATACCACCGGGCGATCCTCGAGGACCGCGTCCCGCTCTCGATCGGAGGCGGAATCGGCCAGTCGCGCGTGATGATGCTGCTGCTCCGGAAGGCGCACCTCGGCGAGGTCAGCGTCACCATCTGGCCCCGGATCCTCAAGGAGCTGTGCGAGGAACGGCACATCCACGTCCTGCAGTGACGATCGGCACGCAGGCATAACACGGGTCGAACATGGGCACGGCTACGGTCGTGACCATGCTCAGACATCGCCTAGTACTCATCACAGTGCTCGCCGGCGTGATCGCGGTGGGGGCCGCGTCGCCGGCCTTCGCTTCGCACACCGCGAAGTTCGGCGTCCAGGACGAC
>DASZYW010000337.1:0-2374 GCA_035545195.1 Gaiellaceae bacterium | reverse complement strand
CGGGGTCGGGCGAGCGCTGCTCGAGGAGCTGATCGTGCGCTCGGAGGCGGCCGGGATCTGGACGCTGCAGGCCGGCATCTTCCGCGAGAACGAGCCGTCGGCGCGGCTCCACATGGGCTGCGGCTTCCGGCTCGTCGGGGTGCGGCAGTGCCTGGGCCAGCTGAACGGCATCTGGCGTGACGTGGTGTTGATGGAACGGCGCTCGAAGAAGGTGGGCGTCTGACGGTCGGCTAGCCGACGTAGATCGGCGTTCCCAGCGGCACGAGCGGATAGAGCGCGATCACGTCGGGGATCCGCATCCGGACGCAGCCGTGCGAGGCGGCGTGGCCGATCGAGTAGGTCTCGTCGGTGCCGTGGATGCCGGCGCCGTCGTAGAAGCCGAGCCAGCGTGCCTTGATCGGGTCGGCCGGGCCGGGCGGGATCACCTTCCCCGCCAGGCTGCCCGCCCAGGAGCTGAGCGGCACGTGCCAGGACGGGTTCGTCTGCCGGTCGTCGATGTGGTACAGCCCGGCCGGAGTCTCCAGCCCCGCCCTCCCGACCGAGACCGGGAAGACCTTCGCGAGCTTGAGGTGGCGGAAGAGACGGAGCTTGAAGTGCTCGCGGTCGACGACCAGGAACGACGGGTAGCGCTTCGCGAGCTGCGCGGTCGTCACGCTCGGGTGGACGACGTGTGTCGGGACCGAGAGCGAGCTCGTGTCCGGGTCGAGCAGCGCGCGCCGGAGCTGCGCGGCGAACCGGGTCGTGTCGACGGCCACGCCGTCCGTCGAGGGGACGATCCGCAGACGGGTCGCGCTCGGGACGACGTGCGCGGGCGTCGCGGCCCGGTCGACCGCCGCGCTGACGAGTGCGACCGTCCGCGAGACGCCGGCCGGCGAGACGCGGGCCTGGAGCGGCACCGAGACGCCGATCTCCTCGCCGCGGAGCCTGCGCAGCAACCTCCGGTCGAGCGGATCCTGGCGGGTCGCGGCGAGCGCCTGCGCGACCATCCCTGCGACGTCCACGTGGACGCTCGTCCGCTCGATCGTCGTCGACCAGGCGCCGGCGTCGATCCGGAGCGGCCGCCGCAGCGGCGCCACGATCCGGCTCTCCAGGAGCGCGGCCGCCTGGGCCGTTCGCAGGCCGCCGACCGGGACGCCGTCGACGCGGACGCCGGCCCCGATCACGTCGGCGCGAGCCTGGTCCCAGAAGTACGCATAGGCGCCGCCCGCCGTCACGGCGAGCCCGATCGCCGTCAGCACGAACCCGAGTGCGGCCAGCAGACGGTGCTTCACGGCGCCGTTCTACCCAGCTGAGCAGGGAAGATGCAACCGATGCGCTACCAGGTCGTCGACTGCCGCTGGGAGCTGGGCGATCCGGCCCGCGGCCGGGAGCTCCATCTCGCCGGCCACGTTCCGGGCGCGTCGTTCCTCGACCTCGACGAGGACCTCTCCGACCTGTCCGTCCCGGACGCGGGTCGCCATCCGCTGCCCTCCGCCGAGCGGTTCGCGGCCGCCGCCGGACGCGCCGGGATCGGCGCCGGCGTCTACGTCGTCGCCTACGGGAACGGCGGAGGCGCCGAGCGGCTCTGGTGGCTGCTGCGGCACTTCGGGCACGACGACTGCGCGGTGCTCGTCGGCGGGATCGCCGCGTGGGGCGGACCGCTGCGGACGGGCCCGGAGGAGATCGAGCCGGCCGAGTTCGTCCCGCGCGAGCGCTCCGGCGACACGATCCAGGCGGAGGAGATCGTCCGGCGGCTCTCCGACCCGTCGCTCGCGCTCGTCGACGCGCGCACCGCCAACCGGTGGCGCGGCGAGCCGAACCCGGTCGACGACCGGCCCGGGAGGATCCCCGGCGCGGCGAACGCTCCCTGGATGGACGAGCTCCCCGACCTGCCGGCCGGGGAGCTCGTGGCGTACTGCGGCTCCGGTGTGACGGCGTGCGTCACGCTGCATCGCGCCTGGCTCGCGGGCCGGGAAGGGAGGCTCTATCCCGGCTCGTGGAGCGAGTGGAGCGCGCGCGGTCTCCCCGCCGAGCGGGGTCAGCCCTGACGGGTCAGGCCGCGACGACCTCCAGTGCGGCGGGAGCCTCGGTAGGGACCGACTGGATCGTGGTCAGGATCCGGCCGGTGACCGCGTACGGGTCGGCCAGCGAGTTCGGGCGACGATCCTCGAGGTAACCCTTGAAGCCGCTGTTCACGAAGCTGTGCGGGATCCGGATCGACGCGCCGCGGTTCGCGACGCCGAACGTGAACTCGTCGATCGCGGCCGTCTCGTGCAGCCCGGTCAGGCGGAGGTGGTTGTCCGGCCCGTAGACCGCGATGTGCTGCTCCTTCGCGTCGTCGAACGCGGCCATCAGCGCCTCGAAGTACTCCTCGCCGCCGACCTCGCGCATGTGC
>DASZYW010000336.1:0-2625 GCA_035545195.1 Gaiellaceae bacterium | reverse complement strand
CGGGATCGGCGGCGAGCCGTGCCAGCGAGCGGGCGAGCGCGGCGGGATCGTCGGGCGGGACGAGGAGGCCAGTGCGGCCGGGCGCGACGAGCTCGAGCGCGCCGCCGGTCTGCGCGGCGACGACCGGCAGCCCGGAGGCGCCGGCCTCGAGCAGCACCTGGCCGAAGGTGTCGGTCGTGCTCGGGAAGCAGAAGACGTCGGCGCTCGCGTAGAGCGCGGCCAGCTCGTCGCCGACCAGCTCCCCGGTGAAGCTCGTGCCCGCGGGTGCGGTCCGCTCGAGCTCCTTCCGCGCCGGCCCGTCGCCCGCGATCACGAGCCGCGCGCCGGGCAGCTCGCGCGTCAGCGGCGCGAAGGCGTCGAGCAGCATGTCGAGGCGCTTCTCGCGCGAAAGCCTGCCGACCGAGAGGACGATCAACTCCCCGTCCTCGCCGAGCAGCGAGGCGCGCAGCTCCTCGCTCCGGCGCTCGGGGCCGAAGCGGCCGGGGTCGACGCCGCGGCCCCAGACGCCGACCTGCTCGATCCCGCGCCCGCGCAGCGCATCCGCGACCTGCCGGGTCGGCGCGAGCACCGTCCCGCAGGCGCGGTAGAACCAGTCCACGTAGACGTTCATTGCGTCGGCGACGAGCGCGTCCCGCGTCAGGTGCAGCGCGTACGGTCCGAGCTCGGTGTGGTACGAGCCGACGAGCGGGATCCCGACGAGCTTCGCGACCAGCAGGCCGAAGAAGCCGACCGGTCCAGGAGTCGCGACCTGGATCACGTCCGGCCGTTCGCGCTCGACCAGCTCGAGCACGTCGGTCGGGAGCGGGAAGCGCAGGTCGATCGCCTCGTAGGTCGGGAGCGGCAGCGACCAGTCGGGAGGAAGCGCAACCGCGCCCGCGGGCAGCTCTGTGTGCGAGGCGGCGACGACCTTCCCCGGGAACCGGCCCTCGGCGGCCTCGGCCGCGAGCCGTCGCATCGTCCCGGCGACGCCGTTCACCTCGGAGAAGGTGTCGGTGAAGACGAGCGCGCGCGGCTCCCGCTCGACCGCGGGCGGCCCGAAGAAGCCCCGCTCGATCGCGACGACGTCGCCGCGCGAGCCGGCGTGGTGCTTCGCGGTGGCGAGGTACGGGAGCTGGAGGCCGGCGGCGAAGGCGAGCGAGCCGAGCCGGCGACCGGCGCCGGGGAGCGCCGAGAGCGAGACGCCGCCGGAGCGGGCGCGTTCGCCGAGCAGGCGCACGAGCCGCGAGGAGAGGTCGGCGATCTCCAGGTGCCGCTCCTCCGCGTCCTCCGCGTCGGTGTCGAAGAGCTGGGCGACCTGCGCGGCGACGGTGTCGGGGAGCTCGGAGCCGGAGGAGCGGTACGCGTTCACGAACAGCGCCGCGACCGCGTGGGCGAGCTTCGTCGTCGAGCCGTGCGCGCCGTGGAGCGCCGCCTCGCCCGCCGTCACGGCGGCGAGGAACGCGGCCGGCCCGGCGCCCTCCGCCTCGGTCCAGGTGGTTGCGACGTCGAGCGCGCCGTGGTCGTCGGAGCCGGCGCTGAGGGCGATCCGCCGGTGGACGGGGTCGATCCCGTGCCGGTCCGCAAGCGCCGCCAGCAGCCCCGGCTCGACGAGCGCGGCGAGCCGGCAGGCGAGCTCGTTCGTCTCCTGCGGCCGCGCGCCGTTCCGTCCCTCCCAGACCGGGAAGAGCAGCATCATCCGTTCGACGTGGGAGACGGTCAGCGGCGGGCCCATCCGGTAGAGCGGGTGCGCGAGCGCGTGGGCGAGGCCGCGCTCGCGGAGGAAGGCGACGAGCTCGTAGACCGAGGGCCGGAACGGCTGCAGGTCGCGGTGGTCCTCCTCGCTCAGGTTCCAGACGAGCACGTGCAGCGGCACCGCGTCCTCCGGGAACTGCGTCGTCACCTCGACCGAGAGGAACGTGTCCGGCAGGTGCGCGATCCGGAGCGCGCCCTCGACCGTGTTGTGGTCGGAGATCGTGACGAGCGTCATGCCGCGGGCGCGGCAGGTGCGGTAGACGCGCTCCGGCGGTGTGTACGACTCGCCGAGCTGCGCGCGCCGCAGCGCGTAGTTCCCGCTGTCCGTCGAGTGGATCGAGTGCACGTGCAGGTCGCAACGAGTCACTGCTCACGGTGTAGCTCGGTCGGCGGACGAATCCTGCCGTTTGCGGGGGTTTTTCACACGATCGTCACCGGATCGCGGCCACACCGCTCCGCTAGTCGCGCCTCTCGGCCTCCAGCGCCTCCTCGAAGCAGGGTGCGCCCTCGAAGGCGGCGAGGCCTGCGGGCGTCTGCGCGCGCTCCTCGCGGCGGCGCGTGAGCGTGCGGCGGCGGCGGGCCGTCGCGACCGCGGCCGAGGCGCCCAGCAGTCCCCCGATCACGAACGAGCGCAGTCTCCCGCGCCGGTCCACCTCGTCCATTCCCCGCTCCCGGCGCCGGCCTCGCCGGCGCCTCCGCTCCTGGTGAGCTCCGTCGAGCCTACGCTCATGGGACGATTGTGCCGTGCGGATCGTGACCCTCGGAGACGTGATGCTGGACGTGATCGTGCGGCCGGAGGAGCCGCTCGCGCGCGGCGGCGACGTGCGGGCCGCGACGCGCGCCGGCGCGGGCGGGCAGGCGGCGAACGTCGCAGCCTGGGCGGCGTCGCTCGGA
>DASZYW010000335.1:0-5057 GCA_035545195.1 Gaiellaceae bacterium | reverse complement strand
ATCCAGACGACGCCGGCGCTGAGGATGCTGCGCGTCTGCCCGGTCACGACCGCCGCGATCACGAAGCCCGCGAGGACCGCCTCGGCGAACAGCCCGACGTCGGTGATCAGGATCGAGCCCGCGAGGCGGAGCGCCGGGACGCTGGTGAGCACGCGCTCCTCCGGCTCCGGCTCTGCGACCGCGGGAGCGTCCGGCTCGACGCTCGCGTGCGCGCCGCGCGCGAGCTGCAGGAGCCGGTCGCGCAGCGGCTCGACCTCGTGCTCCGGGAGGTAGGCGAGCCGTGCGGTCGCGCCGCTCGCGCCGCCCATGCGGAGGCGCAGCTCGGCGACGCGGAACATCCGCGCCAGTCCGGGCCGCACGACGTCGATCGCCTGCACCTGCGCGAGCGGGTAGCGGAGTGAGCGGCGGCGGAGCACGCCGGTCTCGATCTGGAGGTCGTCCTCGTGCACGCGCCAGCGGGTGACGAGCCAGGAGACGAAGCCGAGGACGCTGACGAGGGCGACGATCCCGAGCTGGACGTACGACTCCGAGAGGCTGCGCCCCGCGAGAACCGACGGGAGGACGACCGCCGCGAGGGCGATCGTCATCCGGCCGCCGCGCACGACCGGCGAGAGCGGGTGGAGCCGGTGCCAGCCGTCGCGCTCGCTCACAGCCCGGCCGCCTGCGACTCGCCCAGCTCGGCGAGCCGGTCGCGCAGGCGCTCGGCCTCGGCGCGCTCCAGCCCCGGGATGCGAGCGTCGCTGGCCGCGGCCGCCGTGTGCATCTTCACAGTCGCGATCCCGAGCGAGCGCTCGAACGGCCCCGCGGTGACGTCGATGAACTGCATCCGCCCGTACGGGATCACCGAGAGCCGCGAGAACATGACGCCGCGCCGCACGAGCAGGTCGTCTGCGCGCTCGGCGTAGGCCCAGGAGTGGAAGCGGCGGTGGAAGAAGCGCTCCACCCCGACGCCGGCGACGAGCACGGCCGCGACCGCAGCGAGCCCGGCCGGGAGCTCGACGACGACCGCCAGGGCGACCGCTCCTGCGACGAGCGCCGACGCCGCCCCGAGCGCCTCGAGCCGGCGCAGCCGCAGGAGCTTCGGCGAAGGCGTCCGCCACTCCGGTTCGGGACGAGGCTCCCCCACACAGCGAGTATCGCGCCGATCGGACACGGCCGGCGGCCGCTACCGGCCGTGTCCGAGAGCGGGTCCTCAGCCGCGGGTGACGACGAGTGCGATGCGGACCGCCATCCGACTCAGCCCCGGAACGCGGTCGCGAACCGCTCCGTGTCGGTGTACTCGTAGAACGAGAGCGCCCTGCCGTCCCGCATCCGCCAGAGGTGCGCGAACCGCGCCTCGAACGCGCCGTCCGCTCCCTCGACGACGTGCGTGCCGAGCACGAGCACCCGGTCGCGGTCGAGCTCGACGGCCTCGTCGACCCGCAGCTCCTGCTCCCAGGCCGTCGCGAGCCGCTCGAAGAAGCGCGCGACGCCCTCATGGCCGACGTACGTGCCCGCGAGCTGGCGCGGCCCGGGCAGGGTCCACTCGATCTCCTCGTCGAAGAGCGCGAACAGCGCCGGGACGTCGCCGCGCACGAACGCCTGGTAGCCGCTCAGGACGATCGCGGCGTTGCCCGTCATGGTCGCATCCATCTGTTCCTCCTTGGTCGAGATGACCTCCGGAGGATGCGAAGCCGCCGCTCGCGCGGCATCGGGCGAACGCCCTAGATCGTCTCCATCAAGCCGGAGCGCATCGCGAAGAGCGTCGCGCCGGAGCGCGTGGAGACGCCGAGCTTCGCGTAGATGTGCTGGACGTGCGCATCCGCGGTCTTCGGCGCGACGACCAGCTCCCGTGCGATCTGCTTCTTCGTCAGCCCGCGCGCCAGGAGGCGCAGCACCTCGACCTCGCGCGGCGTCAGCCCGGCGGGCCGCTCGGGCCGCCGCGAGGGGGCGCCTGCCGCTGCGAGCACCGCCTCGACCGCCTCGCCGTCGAGCCGCCCCGCACGGGCCTCGGCGCGCACGACGCCGGCTGCCTCGTCGAGCGGAAGCGGCTTCCGATGCGGACGCGGCTCCGTGAGGGCGTGCAGGACGTCGGCGGCCGCGAGCACCCGCGCGGCGGGCGTCGCGTCGCGCGAGCCGCGGAAGTAGCCGCTCCCGTCGAGGCGCTCGTGGTGGGCCGCCGCGAGCCGCCCGACCGGCTCCAGCCACTCGGGCCGCGAGAGGACGCGCTCCGTCTGGTACGGGTGGAGCCGGATCTGCTCCCACTCGGCGCGGGTGAGCGCGCCCTCCTTGCCCCAGACGCGGGCCGACACCGCCGCCCGGCCGACGTCGTGGGCGAGCGCGGCGCGTCCGAGCGTCTCGACGTCGTCGCCCGGAAGGCCCAGCCGCGACGCCGCGTCGGAAGCGAGCGCCGCGACCCCCCGGGAGTGTCCTGCGAACCAGGTCGACCGGAGATCCGCGAAGTCGGCGAGCACCTCGAAGACCGCGCCCGGATCCGCCGCCGCGGCGTCGGGGGCGTGCGCCAGCACGGCATCCCACGCCGACGGGACGTCGAGCACGCCGACGACCGACGCGGGATCCTCGCAGAAGCGGGCAGCCGGCTCGGGCGCGAACATCGTCCCCGCGTGGCCGCCCACGAACGCGGCCGCCGCGTCGACTCCCTCGGCCTGCACGAAGGCGTTCGCCGACTCCGCCACCTGGACGACGAGCACCGGCCGCCCGAGCTCCTCGCCCGCGCCCGCGACCATCCCCTTCCCGTCCCAGCGCGCGTAGTAGCGGTCGAGATCGGCGACGGTCACCGCCGGGACGGCCAGCCGGGCGGCGAGGGTGGTGGCCGCCTCGCAGACGCCGGCCATCGCCTCGGCGAAGGCCGAGCCCGACATGAGCATCCGCCAGAGCAGGAACGGCCGCGCCGCCGGAGGCGCCGTGCGGGCGACGTGGCGGAGGACCTGCGGCAGCATCGCGCGCTTGTCGGCGAGGTCGAGCATCGGCGACGCCGAGCGCAGCGCGATCTCGTCTCCGCCGATCGCGACCGCCTCGTCGGAGGCGGCGGTGCAGCCGATGTGACGCAGCAGCGCCAGGCGGAAGACGCGGTCGAGCTCGTCGGCGTCGAGATCGCAGCGCTCGCCGAGCGCGAGTGCGAGCGCGCACACCCGCAGCCCGGTCTCGAGCGGCACGCCGAACCCCACGTCGGCGGCCAACGAGAGGACGGCGAGCAGCTCCGCCGAGCGTCTCCGGGCGTGCGGCAGGGCCACCCCCACGAGGCCGATCGTAGTAGGTAGCGTCAGTCACATGGCAGAGCGGTCCGGGATCGACAGGCGGGGGATGACGACCCTGTCGGCCGGTCACCTCGCCGCCGACTACGCGTCCGGGAGCGTGCCGGCGCTGATCCCGTTCCTGACCGACAAGTTCGACCTCTCGTACGCGCTCGCGGCGCTGCTGCTGCTGGCGGCGACGATCTCCTCCTCGCTCGTCCAGCCGCTCTTCGGGCTCTGGTCGGACCGGCGCGGCGCGCTGTGGCTGATCCCCGGCGGGGTGCTGCTCGCCGCGGTCGGCGTCGCCGGGGCGGCCGTCTCGCCCGCCTATCCGCTGACGCTCCTGCTCGTCCTCTGCGGCGGGATCGGCGTCGCGGCCTTCCACCCCGAGGGCGCGAAGTACGCGCTCTATGCGAGCGGCCGCAAGCGGGCGAGCGGCATGTCCTACTTCAACATTGGCGGCAACACGGGCTACGCGCTCGGCGCCTTCGTCACCGGACAGCTCGTCGTGTGGCTGGGGCTGCGCGGCGCGGCGGTCGCGATGGTCGCGGTGCTGGCTGCGTCCGTCGTGCTCGCCAGGGAGTCCCCGCGCCTGCGCCTGCTCGCCGACGGCGACGCAGGCCGGACGAACGCGCACGGCACGGACGATCGCCGCGCGATGGCGCTGCTCGGCAGCGTGATCGCGCTGCGCAGCGTCTCCTGGTTCACGTTGCTCGCGTTCGTGCCGCTCTGGGCGACGGCTCACGGTCACTCGAAGGCGGCCGGGAACCGTCTGCTCTTCCTGATGCTGATCGCGGGCGCCGTCGGGACGCTCGTGCTCGGAGCGCTCGCCGACCGGATCGGGCTGCGGCGGACGCTCGTCCTCACCCAGGCGGCGATCCCGCCCGCGATCCTCCTCTTCGTCTACGCCGGCGGCATCCCCGGCGCGGTCGGGCTGATGCTCGTCGGCGTCTGCACCGTCGGCTCGTTCGGCGTGACGATGGTGCTGAGCCAGCTCTACCTCCCCCGCCACGTCGGCATGGCGTCCGGCCTCTCGGTCGGCCTCGCGATGGGGATCGGCGGCGTCGCGGCCGTCGTGCTGGGCGCGGTCGCCGACGCGATCGACCTGAAGACGGCGCTGACGGCGTGCGCGATCGCTCCGGCGCTCGGCGTCGTCGTCTCGTTCCGCCTCCCGGCGCCGGCTCGGCGGACCACGCCGCCGGCCGAGCTCCGCGCTCAGACGGCGTCGAGCCCGACGTAGTTCTCGGCGAGCGCCGTCGCCTGCGCCTGCGAGGTCGTCAGGTAGCGCAACTGCGAGCGCTGCAGCCGGACGTCGAACGGGTCGCTCCCGGGCGGCAGGTGGAGCATCGTCGTCATCCACCAGGAGAAGTGCTCGCAGCGCCAGACGCGGCGGAGGCAGGCGTCGGAGTAGGCGTCGAGCAGCGACTCGTCGCCGCTCTCGTAGCGGCGGATCAGCGCCTCGGCGAGCAGGCGCACGTCGTGGATCGCGAGGTTGAGCCCCTTCGCGCCGGTCGGCGGGACGATGTGGGCGGCGTCGCCGGCGAGGAAGAGCCTGCCGTGGCGCATCGGCTCGCAGACGTAGCTGCGCATCCCGGTGACGCTCTTCTCGAGCACCGGCCCCTCCTTCAGCGTCCAGCCGGGAACCGCGGTGCGGCGGTGCAGTTCCTCCCACACGCGGTCGTCGGGCCAGCGCGCCGGATCCTCGTCGCGGTCGACCTGGAGGTAGTAGCGCGAGCGCGTCGGCGAGCGGAGCGAGAGCAGCGCGAACCCCTCCTCGGTGTGCGCGTAGACGAGCTCGTCGATCGACGGCTCGACGTCGGCGAG
>DASZYW010000334.1:0-5836 GCA_035545195.1 Gaiellaceae bacterium | reverse complement strand
AGAGGCGCATACGGGATTCGAACCCGTGCCGCCGCCGTGAGAGGGCGGTGTCCTAGGCCACTAGACGAATGCGCCGTCGAGCGGGCCCTAGTGTAGCGACGCCTCGCCCGGGTACAGCCCCGCCATGTTCGACTGGCTGAGGCGGCTCACGGCGAAGAACACGCAGTCGGACGACCCGACCGAGCTCGACCGGGCCGGGGATCCTCGCGGCGGCGTGCAGAGCGAGGAGTACCGGCACGCGGCTCCCACCGACCTGGTCGAGGAGGGCGGCGTCGTGATGAGCGGGCCTGGCGGATCACCGTCCGCGGGCGAGCAGGACGACGGAGATCCCGACGGCGCAGACGGCGCTGGCGGCTCCGAGCGTGGTGAGGAGGAGACCTCCTCCGGCGTCGACGCCTGAGAGCGCGACGACCATCGCCGACGCCGCGAGCCCGGCCACGACGAGTGCGCCGAGCGCGAGCGCGCGCCGGCGCAGCACCGCGGCCTCCGCGCCGACGCGCCAGCGGGCATCGAGCGACCACGCCGCGAGCTCGCCGGTGAGGAGCAGCGCGGCCGCGACGAGCGGGGCGGCGCCGTCGGCGCCGTGGTAGTCGACGAACAGCGTCGCCGTGTACGCGGCGCCGCCCGTCGCGATTGCCCACACGAGCAGCTCGAGCCAGCCCTTCCAGAGGGTGAGCAGGAGCAGGACGCCGCCGATCGAGGCGAGCGCGAGCACGGCGCCGCCGAGCTCGCCCGAGCGGGCGATCGAGTACTCGGTGACGCCCGCGTACGCGGCCGCCGACGCGAGCGCGAGCGTCAGGCGCGCGCGGGCCTTGCGGAGCGCCTGAATGCCGTCACCTCCTCCAGCGGGACGTTCAGCGGCAGCCCTTCGCGCCACTCGACGACCGGGACGCCGGCCTGCTCGTAGCGGACGCGCAGCGCCTCGCGCGACAGCCTCCACACGCGGTACGCGAGCTGGGAGAGCGTGTCGTCGGCGGGCGTGACGAACTCGACCGGCGACACCTCGATCACCACCAGGTCGTAGCCGCGCGCCCGCAGGTCGAGCAGCGCCTTCGCCGAGCGCCGGTCGAGCAGCGGTGTCAGGGCAAGCACGAGCGCCTTCGGCGGCAGCGTCCGCGGCGGCAGGATGTCGACGCCGCGCGCCGCGAACGTCAGCACGACGTCGGTCTGGAGGAGCGAGTCGACGATCTTGTAGAGCTGCACCGTCCCGGAGTGGGGCAGGAGCCAGGAGAGGTGGCCGCCGAAGCTGACGAGCCCGACGCGGTCCTTCCGCTCCAGGTAGCGGTGCGCGAGCGAGGTCGCCGCCCGGACGGCGAGGTCGTGCGTGCCGCGGACGCCGGTCCGCACCTCGGCGAACGTGTCCAGGAAGAGCACGACGTCGGTGTTCCGCTCCGGGTGCTGCTCGTTCACCCACAGCTCGCCCCGGCGCGCGCTCGCGCGCCAGTTGACGCGCTTGATCCGGTCGCCGGGCGCCCACTGGCGGACGTCCGCGAACTCGATCCCGTCGCCGCGCGTGCGCGAGACCTGGTTGCCGACGAACACCTGCGTCTCGAGCGGCGGCAGGAGCGCGTGCAACGTCTCCACGCTCGGATAGACACGCAGCGGCTGCGGCTGGCCTGCCTGCCCCTCCCAGGAGTGGAACCCGAGCGCGTCGCGGCCGCGCAGGTACAGCGGGCCGAGCGCGAACGCGCCCCAGCGCTCGCAGCGGAGCGGCAGCTCCAGCTTGCGCGGCTCGCCTGCCGGGAGCTCGACGGCCCGTGGATTCGGAGCCACCGCCTTCAGCTGCTCGGGCAGCGGCAGGAACAGCTCGACCCACTCCGAGCCCTCGGCCGCGGTCAGCGTCACGGTCGCCTGCACCTCTTCGTCCTCGAGCGCGCGGTCGCGGTCGAGCGAGAGCTGCGCCTCGACCCGCGGGTTGCGCAGGAGCACCGCGCCGGCGAGCGCCGCCAGCGCGAACGGCGCCGCGAGCGCGATCAGCTCGACGCGCGCGGAGGCGAGCCCGGCGACGAGGCCGACCGCCGCGAGCCACGCGTACCCCGCCACGCGCGGCGAGGTGAAGCGGGTCATCCCGCCTGCCGGAGCGCGTCCTCGGCGGGCGGGGTCGGCACCGACTCGAGCGCCTCGGCCACGACGTCCTCGCCGCGGACGCGCTGGACCCACAGCTCCGGCCGCAGCGTCAGCCGGTGTGCGAGCGCGGGCGCCGCGACCGCCTTCACGTCCTCGGGGACGACGAAGTCGCGGCCGGCGAGCGCAGCCTTCGCGCGCGAGAGCTTGAGCAGCGCGATCGAGCCGCGCGGAGAGGCGCCGACCGCGAGCCGGCGCGACGTGCGGGTCGCCGCGACGATGTCGACGATGTAGCCCTCGATCGCCTCCGCCACGTGCACCTGCTCGAGCGCGCGCTGCATCTCGACCAGCTGCGCCGCGTCCACGACCGGCTGCAGCTCGACCTCGTCCTCGCCGCGCTCGACGCGCCGGCCCAGCATCTCGATCTCGTCGCCGCGCTCCGGGTAGCCGATCGAGATGCGCACGAGGAAGCGGTCGAGCTGCGCCTCCGGCAGGGGATACGTCCCCTCGTACTCGATCGGGTTCTGGGTCGCGAGCACGAGGAACGGCGGCTCGAGCCGGTGCGTCTCGTTCTCGATCGTCACCTGCCGCTCCTGCATCGCCTCGAGCAGCGCGGCCTGCGTCTTCGGCGGGGCGCGGTTGATCTCGTCGGCGAGGAGAAGGTTGGCGAAGATCGGGCCCGGCCGGAACGTGAACTCGGCGCTGCGCTGGTCGAAGATCTGCGAGCCGGTGACGTCGGACGGCATCAGGTCGGGCGTGAACTGGATCCGCTGGAAGCGCAGCGAGCTCGCCTGCGAGAACGAGCGCGCGATCAGCGTCTTCGCGAGGCCGGGATAGTCCTCGAGCAGGACGTGGCCGTCGGCGAGCAGGGCGAGCAGGATCAGCTCGAGCGGGCTGCGCTTGCCGACGACGGCCTTCTCGACCTCGTCGAGGATCCGGGCGGCGCGGTCGCGGAGCTCGGTCAGCTCCATTACAGCGCCTCGATCCTCGTCACGACGTCGCCGATCTCGCTCAGCGAGAGACCGGGCGCGTTGCGGTCCGCCGGTGCGGGCCGGTCGGGGCGCAGGAGCTCCCAGGCGCGGTCGCCGAGCAGGCGGCGCGCGGCGTCGGAGCGGCGCGAGAGGTCGGCGTCGTGCTTCGAGAGCAGGCGCGCGGCCGCCGCGTCGCGGAGCAGCGGCAGCAGGCGCTGGTGCAGCTGGCCGGCCGAGGCGCTGCCGAGCGTCAGCTCGCGCTCGGTGCGGATCAGCTCGGGCGGGCGGCCGGGCCGCTCGCCGCGCTCGCGCAGCTTCGCCTCGAACTGCGAGTACGCGAGCGGGTCCTTGTCCGCCGCCTGCGCCATCCGCGTCAGCGACGAGAGGACGATCGCC
This sequence comes from Gaiellaceae bacterium, assembly GCA_035545195.1. GTDB lineage: Bacteria > Actinomycetota > Thermoleophilia > Gaiellales > Gaiellaceae > Palsa-739. Next base: position 2,405 of record DASZYW010000334.1, on the reverse strand, counting down.
GCGACGAGGAGCACGTAGATCGCCACGAGGCGCTCGGCGGGCAGCGGCCCGATGCCGAGCATGACGAGGAGGAGCCCCGTCACGAAGACGACGCTCACGACGATCCTGCGCCGCTCCCTCACGCGGCGGCTCGCTCGGCCGCAGGCGTCCGCAGCTCGTCGCGCACGGCCACCAGCGCGTCGATCGCCTCGTCCCTCATCTGCGGCTCCGGCTCATGCTGGGAGAACTTTGCCCATTCGAACAGGCTCGTGAGGCGTCGAGCCGCGCCGGCGCTCGCGTCGAGCTCGACCAGCGCCCGCTCCACGTACTCGAACGGCGCCTCGGAGGGACGGCGCGGGAGGCCCGCGGCGGCTAGCGCACGCTCCATGCGGGCGTACGCCGCGACGATCGCCTTGCGCAGGTCGGGCTCGGCGCGGAGGTCGTCGAGCGACTCGTCGAGCGCCACCGACAGGGACTCGCGCGACGCCAGCCGCCAGCTCGTGACCGGGAGGCGCCTGCGCCGGCTCGACGCGAACGCGGCGACGCCGGCGGCGCCGAGGAGCGCGAGCACGATCGCGATCTCGTCCCAGCGGATCCGCACGTCGCGCCCGTGGCCGTGCTTCGCGACCGTCCCCTTCCGGACCTTCGGGGTCTTCTGGGAGTTGATCGGGTGCGCCCGCTCGGCGTGCTGGAGGCGCTTCTGGAAGCTGCTGCTCGAGATCGCCCAGGCGAGGAGGCCGGCCATCGCGAGATAGAGGAGGAGGCCGACGAGGCGGAAGCGGCCGCGCTTGCGGCGGTTCGCGTCCGGCTTCGTCGTGATCAGCGCCACGATCACCGTGGCCGCGATCGCCACACCGACGACGAGGAAGGTCGTGAACGCGTAGTCGAAGAACGTCGGCGTCGGGCCGCTGCCGCGGCCGCCGCCGCCGAGCGGGCGGCCCGCCGTCGCGAGCGCCGCGACCGCGAGGAGGGCGGTGACGGCGACCCCGAGCGGCAGGAGCAGGCGGCGGCTCATCGCGCAAGTCTTGCAGCAGCCGTGGCGCTGAGTAGATCGCCGCAGGCGCCCTCGGCGGCGACTCGGATGTGGCCGAATCCGGCCCCCGTCACGATCCGCGCGAAAGGAGCGTCATGCAGCGGCGACGGGAGATCCCGGCTCTGCTTCTCCGCGGCTGGAGACCCGCGCGCCTCCTGCGACCCGAAGAGGAGCGAGAGCTCGCGCGCCTCGCCGGTGACGGGGATCCGCAGGCGCGGCGGATCCTGATCGAGTCGAATCTGCGTCTCGTCGCCTCGATGGCGCGCCGGTACCAGGGCCTCGGCCTCCCGTTCGCCGACCTCGTCCAGGAGGGCACGGTCGGGCTGATCCAGGCGGTCGACCGCTTCGACTGGCGCCGCGGCCGGCGCTTCTCCACCTACGCGGCCTGGTGGATCCGCCAGGCGATCCGGCGCGCGCTGACGAACGACTCCCGGACGATCCGGCTGCCCAGCCGCGTCGTCGCGAAGCAGCTCGCGGCCCGACGCGCAGGGGCGCTGCTCGGAGCGGAGCTCGGGCGACCGGCGACGCGCGCGGAGATCGCCGACGCGACCGGCCTCGGCGAGGACGAAGTCGCCGTCGCCGAGCAGGCGCCGCTCGCCGCGGCCTCCCTCAACGACACGGTGCGGGGCGAGAGCGGTGTGGCGGAGCTGGGCGACCTGCTCGCGGACGGGCGCGCGCTCGACCCCGAGGTCGAGGCGGAGCTGGCGGCACGGCGCGTCGCCCTCGGCCTGGCGCTGCAGGCGCTGCCCGAGCGCGAGCGGGCGATCGTGATCGAGCACTTCGGTCTCGTCGGCGAGCCGCACACGCTCGAGGAGATCGCGGTCGAGCTCCACGTCGCGCCGGAACGTGTCCGTCAGATCGAGCAGCACGCGCTCTCCAGCCTGGCGCGGAACCTCGCCGTCTAGAGCGGGCGCGCGGACTAGGATCGCGCTCGATGCGCGACGGGGTGACCGCTCCCGCCCAGGAGCTCCTGCTCGGCCGGGCCGCTGTGACGGCCGGCGCGGGCGTGCTCGTCTCCGACGACACCGCGCGCTTCGTGGCGGCGAACTCGGCGGCGTGCAAGCTGCTCGGGTACACGCGCGACCAGCTGCTCCAGCTGCGCCTCTCCGACCTCGCCGACCGCGCGAGCGGGCTGGTGGAGTCTGCGCGCGAGGTCGCGGGCGGGAAGATCCGGCACGGCACGGCGAGCGTCAGGCGCAAGGACGGCCGGACGTTTCCCGCCCAGTGGGTGAGCGTTCCTGCGGAGCTCGAAGGGTTGCCCCACGTGCTGACGCTGCTCTGGTAGCGCTCGAACAGGTCGCTACACTGCCCGGCGACCTGTTGCGGGGTCGTCTAATGGTAGGACGCCTGACTCTGGATCAGGAAGTTGGGGTTCGAGTCCCTGCCCCGCAGC
>DASZYW010000333.1:0-1556 GCA_035545195.1 Gaiellaceae bacterium | reverse complement strand
ATCAGTAGCCCTCGCCGGGCGTGCCCGACCCGGCGCCGTGGTGGCCGGTCGAGCGCGGGCCGGCCGCGGCGCTCGAGCCGGGCCGGGCGCCCCGCGTGCGCAGGAGCCGCAGCACGACCTCGAGGTTCTGCTTCGCAGCGGCGTTGTCCGGATCGAGCGCGATCGCCTGCTGCAGGTCGGCGACCGCGCGCGTCGCGGCGCCCGAGCCCGCGCCCGCGGTCGAGTCGCCGAACTGCATCAGTCCCAGCAGGTCGAGCGCCTGCGAGGCGCGTCGCGCGTCCCCGTCGCGGGCGACCTCCCCGAGCGCGGCCTCGGCGGCGTCGCGCGCCTTGACGGCCCCGAGGCCGCCGTCGAAGCCGGGCGGGCGTGCGTACGTCGCGCGGAAGCGCTGGATCGCCAGGCGGAGCGCGCGATCGGGCTCGAGGCCGAGCACGCCTTCCGACCAGCCGGCCGGGAGGACGGTGTCGCCGCGCCACGTGCGCGGGCCGGGGGCCCGCGCCTCGGCGCGTAGGTCGTCGCGGGCGAACGCCGAGCTCCAGGCGCGGAGGTCGTGCGCGAGGAACGCGAGCAGGACGGCCGCAGCGAGCAGCGCGCCGACGGCGAGCCAGCGACCGGCCTTCATCCGCCGCTCCCGGCGAGGCGCAGGCGCGGAGCGAGCAGCTCGTCGACGACGAGGAGGGCGGCCGCGGCCAGCGCGGCGGCGATCAGCCAGCCGGGCAGCGGCGCGTGGCTCCCCGCGGGCGGACGCGACGTCGGCGCGGGTGCGTTGCTGAGCGTGCCGTCGCCCCCGAGCAGCTTGGCGAACAGCTTCGCGTCGGCCGGCGCCGGATCGAGGCCGACGATGTGGACCGGGAGCTTCGCCTTGCGCAGCGCGAGCGCGGCTGCGGCGACGCGGCGTAGGTCGCCCGGGTCGTCGTCGAGGTCGCTGATCAGCAGGAGCCCTGGCCGGCGGAGGCGGTCGCGCCGCACGATCGCCCGGGCCAGGTTCAGCCCCGTGGAGATCGACGTACCGGCGCTGAAGCTCTGCGTCCACGGGTTGGTCGGCAGCGGCGCCGCGTAGCCGGCGGGCGTGTGCGGCACGCGGAAGAAGCGCGCGTACGGCGCCAGCTCGCGCGCCGGCGTGCCGGGCGGGAGGGCCTCGTAGGCGTCCCCCGAGAAGACGACCAGCCCGTAGCGGCCGCCGCTCTGCGCGAGCCGGGCGAGCGTCAGCCCGATCTCGGCGTACGTGTCGCTGGAGATGCTCGCCGACAGGTCGAGCACGACCACGCCGTCGGACCCGGCCGGCAGGTACGGCGACGACGCCGTCCGCGGGTGGCGGCCGGCGAGCGCGGCGACGACGACCGCCGCGACGAGGGCGGCGGCGAGGACCAGGCGCCAGGCGCGCGTGCGCAGCGCGGCCCCGCGGAGCGCCGGTGCGTCCGCGAGCGGCAGCCGGCCGGTCAGCGGAGCCGTCACGCGTTCTCCTCGAGGCGCTCGCCGCGGGCGACCAGCTCCGCCAGGTGCTCGGTCGAGGGGGCGTCCGGCCGCCAGGCCGCCGACGCCGCCTCGGCGGCATA
>DASZYW010000332.1:0-3972 GCA_035545195.1 Gaiellaceae bacterium | reverse complement strand
CTCGCCGAGCTCGCCGAGTTTGCGCCCGAGCCCTGATCGGCGCTACGATCCCCCAACGCTTCACCCGACGTTTTGCCTGCAAACTGCGTTTTTCCCGAAACCGCACCACGATGACCACGACCGTCCTGAACGATTTCACCCCGAGCACGCGGAGGCCGCGCCGGGGATAGTGCGCCGACCTGGGGCGCGCGACAGCGCGCAACGAGGAAGGCTTTCGGGAGACAGCCGAGCCGGCCGGACGCCGGGTGGGACGACAGTCCACCCCCGAGCGAGGAGCGCCCGTGCTGATCGTGATCGGAGTCGCCATCGGAGTCGCTGTCGGCGCGGCGCTTGCGCTGCTGGCCGTCTCGACGTTCGGCACCACCGGACTGGGCAAGGCGCGGCGCATCCGAGAGCAGCTGCTCGACGACGCCCAGCGCGAGGCCGAGTCGGTGCGCCGTGAGGCGCAGATCGAGGCGCGCGAGCAGGCGGTGAAGCTCCGCGCCGAGATCGACGCGGAGCTCCGCGACCGCCGCGCGCAGGTGCTGAAGATCGAGGAGCGCGTCCTCGGCAAGGAGGCGGAGATCGAACGGAAGCTCGTCGAGCTCGCGCGCAAGGACCAGGGTCTCGCCGACCGCGAGACTCACCTGAGGCAGCTCCAGGAAGAGCTGAAGGAGACGAAGAACGCGGAGCTCCAGCAGCTGGAGCGGATCTCGGGGATGACGCTCGCCGAGGCGAAGGCGCACGTGCTCGACCGCGGCGAGGAGCTCGCGCGCCACGACCTCGCGCGCCGGGTGCGCATGCTCGAGGAGGAGGCGCGAACCGAGTCGAAGCGCCGCGCGCGGAACCTCGTCGCCGACGCGCTGCAGCGCGTCGCGGCGAGTCACGCCGCCGAGACGACCGTCTCCGTCGTCGAGCTCGCCTCCGACGACATGAAGGGCCGCATCATCGGCCGCGAGGGTCGGAACATCCGCGCTCTCGAGCACCTGACGGGCGTCGACTTCATCATCGACGACACCCCGCACGCGGTCGTTCTCTCGTCGTTCGACGGGATCCGCCGCGAGATCGCGCGGCTGACGTTGACGAAGCTGATCGAGGACGGGCGCATCCATCCGGCCCGGATCGAGGAGACGTACTACCAGTCGAAGACCGAGATCGAGGAGATCGTCCGCCAGGCCGGAGAGCAGGCCGTCTTCGAAGCGAACTGCGGCCCCTTCGACGAGGAGCTCGTGAAGATCCTCGGCCGGCTCCGCTTCCGGACGAGCTACGGCCAGAACGTCCTCAAGCACACGCTGGAGGTCGTCCACCTGGCGGGGATCATGGCGACCGAGCTCGGAGCGAGCGTCCAGACGGCGAAGCGCGCTGCGATGCTGCACGACCTCGGCAAGGCCATGACGCACGAGGTGGAGGGCTCGCACGCGCTCATCTCGGCGCAGCTCGCGCGCCGCCACGGCGAGGCGCAGGGCGTCGTCCACGCGATCGAGGCTCACCACTACGAGGTGCAGCCGCAGACGGTCGAGGCTGTGCTCCTGATCGCCGCCGACGCCATCTCCGCGAGCCGGCCGGGTGCGCGCGGCGAGAGTCTCGAGCATTACATCAAGCGGCTCGAGTCGCTCGAGGAGCTGGCCGGCTCGAAGCCGGGCGTGGAGAAGGTCTACGCGCTCCAGGCGGGCCGGGAGATCCGGGTCATCGTCAGCCCGAGCGAGCTGGACGACGACGAGGCCGCGCTGCTCTCGCACGAGATCGCCCGCGAGATCGAGGACCGGCTCGAGTATCCGGGCCAGGTGAAGGTGACGGTGATCCGCGAGAGCCGCTCGGTCGACGTGGCGCGGAACCACACCCCTGGCGCGCCCGTGGAGGCCGAACAGGCCGAGGACTCGCCGATCCAGGCCGCCTGAGCACCCGGCTACCCTGACCGCGCGTGCGCCGCTACCACGTCATGACGTGATGAGCAGAGGCACATCGACGGGCCGTCGGATCTAGAAGGAACCGACCTCGCCTCCAGGAAGACACTGGAAGGTTCGCCCTTCGGCGACGATCTTCCACGACTCGTAGTGATCGTCAGGGCGAGCTCGTAGCTGCGTCCCGCTCGCGAAGACGAGGCGGAGAGTGCCCGCCAGGTTCTCGGCGACTTCCACGCGATCGTTCAGCAGCGCAAGAACACCTCCGGCTTCCCCCGGTCGTCCGAATGCATCGATCTCGACCTCTGTCCCATCTGGCTTGACGAGGACGGCGTCGTTGACATCGACGTAGGTGGCCGGCGGCGCGCCACTCCCGATGTCCAGCACGAGCCGGATCGGTCCCCAGACCCAGATCTGCTCCACGCTCATGCCGGCAATGGATGCGAACGCGCTTCCGTCCATAGAGCGATCTTCGCAGACGGCAGGGGTACCCTACGACGGTGAAGAGGTACTGGGTCACCACGTTCGGTTGCCAGATGAACGCTCACGACTCCGAGCGGATCAAGGGCACGCTCGAGGAGCTCGGTCTCGGCGAGGCGCGCACGCCGGACGAGGCAGACGTGCTCGTGTTCAACACGTGCACGATCCGGGAGAAGCCCGACCAACGCTTCGCCGCCCACATGGGAAACGCCGCCAGGCGGAAGCGCGAACGCCCCGAGACGGTGATCGCCGTCGGCGGCTGCTACGCGGAGGCCCAGCGTGAGCGGCTCTTCTCCCTCTACCCGCAGGTCGACGTCGCGTTCGGGCCGGGGACGATCTCGCATCTCCGCGACTGGCTCGGGGCAGGCGGGCACGGCGTCGCGCGCGGCAGCTTCGGCACCGGCGACGAGCGGAGCTTCGCGGCGACGCTGCCGATGCGCGGGGAGCGCCGCTTCCAGGCGTGGGTGCAGGTGTCGATGGGCTGCAACTCGGTGTGCAGCTACTGCATCGTGCCCGCGGTTCGTGGACGGGAAGTGAGCCGCCGGCCGGGAGAGATCCTGGCGGAGGTCGAGCGTCTCGCCGGCGAGGGCATCCGGGAGATCACGTTGCTGGGCCAGAACGTGAACTCGTACGGCCGCGACGTCGGCTCGGACTTCGCGGAGTTGCTGCGCGCCTGCGACGCGGTGGAGGGGATCGACAGGATCCGCTTCACCAGCCCGCACCCGAAGGACTTCCGCCGGCCGGTGATCGAGGCGATGGCCGAGTGCGCCGCTGTGTGCGAGCACGCTCACCTGCCGCTGCAGTCGGGCTCGACGCGGATCCTCAAGGCGATGCGCCGCACGTACTCGCGTGAGCGCTACCTGCGACTGGTGCAGGAGCTCCGCGACGCGATCCCGGATCTCGCGCTCACGACCGACCTGATCGTCGGCTTCCCGGGCGAGACGGAGGAGGACTTCGCCGAGACGCTCTCCGCCGTCGAGGAGGTCGGGTTCGACGGCGCGTTCACGTTCGTCTACTCGCCGCGGGCCGGCACCGAGGCGGCGTCGCTGCCCGACCAGGTCCCGGACGAGCTCAAGACGGAGCGGATCGAGCGGCTGGTCGAGGTCGTCCAGCGGGTCGCCGCCGACCGGAACGCAGCCCGCGTGGGGCGGGTCGAGGAGGTCCTGGTCGAGGGGCCGAGCCGAAACGACCCCGGAGTCCTGCGGGGCCGGACTCGTCGGAACACGACCGTCAACTTCAGCGGTGCGGCACCCGCGGGCGAACTCGTCCACGTGGAGATCGCGCGCGCGACCTCGACGACGCTCGCCGGCGCGCAGGTCGTCGCCTCCGTCGTCTGAGCGCGGCCCTGTGGTCATCGGCATCTTCGGTCCGACCGCGAGCGGGAAGTCCGCTGTCGCGGCCGCGATCGCGGAACGACTCCCGGCCGAGGTCGTCTCCGCCGACGCCTTCCAGGTCTACGGCGGCCTGGCGATCCTGACCAACCGGTCGCCCCGCCCGGAGCGGCTCGTCGGGATCTGGCCGCTCTCGCACCGTGCGTCGGTCGGCGAGTACGCGCCGCTGGCCCACGCGGCGATCGACGAGGCGATCGCTTCCGGCCGGACGCCCGTCGTCG
>DASZYW010000331.1:0-2560 GCA_035545195.1 Gaiellaceae bacterium | reverse complement strand
GTCGAACATCGAGCGGTCGATCTCGTCCGGGTTCCAGCCCTGCGACATCGTCAGGTTCCCCTGCGGGTCGAGGTCGACGGCGAGGACGCGCTTCCCCTGCTCGGTGAGCGCGACGCCGAGGTTGAGCGTCGTCGTCGTCTTGGCGACGCCGCCCTTCTGGTTCGCGAACGCGATGACCCGCGCCAACGCCGGCCCCTTATCCGCCTCGTCGCGCGCGTGCGGGCGCGATAGCAAGCGCGTGAGCGCCATCGTCGCTCACCTTTCGCAGCCGCACAGCACTCTCCTGCTCCTTTAGGTTCTGACCCATGGAGCGGAAGTGGCGGGTGCTGATCGTGGTCTGCGTGGCGGTTTTCATGCTGCTTCTCGACATCACGGTAGTCAACGTCGCGCTCCCCGACATCCAGCGGGAGCTGCACACCTCGTTCACCGACCTGCAATGGGTGGTCGACGCGTACGCGCTGATGCTCGCGACGTCGATGCTGAACGCCGGCTCGCTCGGCGACCTGCTCGGCCGCAAGCGCGTCTTCATCGGCGGCGTCGCGCTGTTCACGGTCGCCTCCGCCCTCTGCGGCGCGGCCACCTCCCCGCTCTTCCTCAACCTCGCGCGCGGTCTGCAGGGGATCGGCGGTGCGGTCATGTTCGCCGTCTCGCTGGCGATCATCGCGCAGGAGTTCCACGGCCGCGAGCGCGGCACGGCGTTCGGGATCTGGGGTGCGACGGTCGGCGCGGCGGTCGCGGTCGGGCCGCTCGTCGGCGGCGCGCTCACGACCTGGGCCGGCTGGCGCTGGATCTTTTTCGTCAACCTGCCGATCGGCGTCGCCTGCGTCGCCGGCGCGGTCTTCGAGCTGCACGAGTCGCGCGACGAGGAGCACGGCGGCTTCGACCTGCCCGGACTCCTGACGTTCTCGGGCGGGCTGTTCGCGCTCGTGCTCGCGCTGCTGCGCGGCAACGACTGGCACTGGGGCTCCGGGCGGGAGCTCGCCCTCTACGCCGCGGCCGCCGTCCTCCTGGCCGTCTTCCTCGTCGTCGAGTGGCGGCAGGAGCACCCGATGTTCGACCTGCGCCTGTTCGAAAACCGCACCTTCACCGGCGCGCAGCTGGTCGCGTTCTCGATCTCGATGTCGATGTTCTCGATGTTCCTCTATCTGACGCTGTACCTGCAGAACTACCTCGGCTACTCGCCGATCGGCGCCGGTTTGCGCTTCCTGCCCTTCACGCTGATCTCGTTCTTCGCGGCGCCGCTCTCCGGCAAGCTGATCGGCCACCTGCCCGTGCGGGCGCTGCTCGGCGGCGGGCTCGGGCTCGTGGGAGCCGCGCTCGTGCTGATGGCGGGCATCTCGATCGGGTCGTCGTGGACGACGCTCCTCGCCGGGTTCCTGCTCGGCGGGATCGGCACCGGGACGGTGAACCCGGCGCTCGCGACGACCGCGATCGGCACCGTCCAGCCGCGGCTCGCCGGCCGCGCCTCCGGGATCAACAACACGTTCCGGCAGGTCGGGATCGCGACCGGGATCGCGATCTTCGGCGCGCTGCTCCAGTCGCGGATCACCTCGGACGTCGGCGGCGCGGCCGCGCGGCGCGTCTCCTCCGGCTACGTCGCGGACGCGGCGCAGCGCCACGCGTTCGTCTCGGGGTTGAACGAGATCCTCTACGCCGCCGCCGTGATCGCGTTCGTCGGCGCCGTGCTCGGCGTGCTGCTCGTGCGCTCGTCGGACTTCGCGCTGACCGGGCGCCAGCAGCCGGCGCCCGACGCAGGCTAGCGGGTCGAGGCCGCGCGGTCGGCGAGCGCGGCGGCCGCCGCGCGGGCACGGGGATCGTCCTCGCACTCGGCCCAGAGCGCGGCCTCGCGCGCGAGCTGGTCGAGCTCGCCTGCGAGGTCGCGCTCGAGCGCCTCGATCCTGTCCAGCCGCTCCAGCACAGCCCGCGCCTCGTCCACGAGCGGAGGCTACGACGCGATGTGTGCCAGGTTCCTCGCAGGTCTGTCGCGCCCGAGGAGCCGCGCGTCGAGCTCGCGCAGCAGCGCGGCGCGGTCGCCGTGCTCGAGCAGCGCGATCAGGATGCGGCGCACCACGTCCGCCGAGGGCGTCCGCAGACGCTCGGCGTCGGACTCGTCGAGCAGCGCCGCCGCGCGCATCGAGGCGGCCCAGAGGCCGTCGTCACCGCCGAGCGCCGCCTCGAGCGCATGCCGCAGCTGCTCGCCGCGGAACGGCTCCTCCTGGAAGAGCGAGAGCTCCCAGCGGTCGAGCGCGTCGCCGAGCTTCGCGTCGTCGTCCGCCTCCCAGAGCAGCGGCCGGAGCCGCGCGGCGAGCTGCGCGCGGAACGCGTCCAGCCGGTCCGGCTCGCCGGGCGGCGCGGTCGCCGCGATCGGCAGCACCGGCCGGATCCCGTAGGGCCGCCAGTCGAGGCGCTCGAAGAGCACCGGCCCGGCGGCGACGGGCGCCGACGTGGCGAGGCGGATCGCGGTGACGGCGTCGGCGAGCTCGCCCGGCGCGTCGGGAACCTCGTCGTCGCTCTTCGCCAGCGTCCGCTCCAGCTCGAGCACGCAGCAGCGGTCGACCTC
>DASZYW010000330.1:0-3227 GCA_035545195.1 Gaiellaceae bacterium | reverse complement strand
GAAGCGCGGCGTCCTCGTCGGCGACGCGCCCGCGTTCGTCGTCAACCGGATCCTGACCCGGATGACGACGGTGCTGATGGACGCGCTCGAGCACGGGAACACGATCGAGGAGACGGACGAGGCGGCGCTCTCGCTCGGGCTGCCGATGGCGCCGTCGGTGCTGCTCCAGGTCGTCGGCCCGCGCGTCGCGAACCACGTGCTGGAGACGCTGCACGCGTCGTTCCCGGAGCGGTTCCCGCTCTCGCCGACGCTCGCGAACTTCGCCGAGGGGAAGGACGAGGTCGTCGTCCGCGGCGACGCGCGCCGCAGCGTCGACGAGATCCGCGAGGCCTGCCTGGAGGCGATCGCCGACGAGGTCCGTCAGCTGCTCGACGAGGGCGTCGTCGCCGCGGCGGCCGACGTCGACGCCTGCCTGATCCTCGGCGCCGGCTATCCGTTCCATCTCGGCGGGATCACGAAGCACCTCGACCAGACAGGCGTCTCCGAGCGCGTCGCCGGCGGCAGCCTTGCCGATTACGGCAAGATCCCTGCCTGAGTGGCCGACGACTGGCGCATCCGGATCGACGTCGCCGACGAGCGCGACACGCTCCTCGAGCGGCTGGGCATGGAGCTCGACGACGAGGCGCGCGAGCTCGCGCGCGGTCTCGAGCAGCGGCGCCTCGCGGTCTCGCGGGACGGCGACGAGCTCTTCGTCTACGCGTCCACGCACGCCGACGCCGAGCAGGCGCGCTCGGTCGTCGACCAGGTGATCGGGCAGAGCGGCCTGAAGGCGACCACGAGCGGCGTCGAGCACTGGCTCGAAGACGAGGAGCGCTGGAGCAACGAGCCGCCCGGCGAGTCGTGGGAGGACGAGGCCCGCGACGAGGGGTATGCGCCGTGGGAGGTGCGCGTCACCACGGGTTCCCGCGCCGAGGCCCGCGCGCTGGCCGAGCGCCTCGAGGCCGAGGGCCTGCAGCCGATCCGGCGCTTCCACCTCGTGATCGTCGGCGCGGACACGAAGGAGGCGGCCGACGAGCTGGCGGCGCGCCTGCACGGCGAGGTCGAGGCGAGCCCGGCCGTGGTCGAGCCGCTGCCGAGCAATCCCTTCGCGATCTTCGGCGGTCTCGGCACCTGAGATCGGTGGCCGATTCGGCCGGTTGACGGTTCGTCGGAGCGGGGTATGCTTGCTGCAGCGCCGCTCGGCCCGAGGGGAAACAACAGTTCGGCGGACGAGCGCGCTCCTCTTGGAAGACGGCAGCACCGACGTGTGCTGCGCATATGGAAGCCATTCAGCAGCCGACGATTTCCTCGGAGGCGGCGGACTCTCTGATCGCCGCGGCTGCCCGCGCGGAAGCATGGGCGGGCGAGCCGTTCCTCCGCGAGGGCGAGGAGCCTGCCCAGGCGCTCGCGCCCGGCAGCGCGCGCAGACGCGCGCTCGACGAAGCGACCGCCGAGATCGAGGCCGGCCACAAGACGCCCTCGCCCCAGTGGAAGGTCCGCTTCGGGCTCCTGCTCGGCCTCGAGCGCGTGCTCGCCGAGGAGGTTCCGCGAACCGCGGCCGGCACCGAGCTGCGGCGCCACCAGGTGGACGCGCTGGCGGGGATGCTGACCGAGCTGATCGACGCGGCTCAGCGCGACGAGGAGCACGCGAACGGGAACGGCAACGGCCACCACGAGAGCGCCGAGGAGCTCGAGGAGCAGGAGGCCGAGGACGCCGACGAGGATTCGACGCTCGTCGTCGAGGCGGTCGACGAGGACGAGCTCGACGAGCCGCCCGGCCCGGCCGAGGATCCCGGCGCGGTCCGCCGCTACCGCTTCCGGCACCCGACCGCCTCGGGCAAGACGATCGCGGCCGCCGGCTTCGTCGAGGCGGCGTGCACGCTCGGCGTCCTGATCCTCACGCACCGCCGCCTGCTCGTCTCCCAGTTCACGCGCGACCTGACCACCGAGGGCTACGGCTCGCGCTTCACCGACGCGATCGAGCGCGGCAACGAGTCGCGGACGAGCCCGAACCCGCTGACGATCCAGACCTACGCCTGGTTCGCGCGCCACGTCGACTCGATCAGCCGCGACGCCTACCAGCTCGTGATCTGCGACGAGGCGCACACCGCGCTCGGGGAGAAGACCTCCGCGGCGATCCGCTCCTTCCCGGAGCCGATCTACATCGGCATGACGGCGACCGAGCAGCTGATCGCGAAGCAGGTCTCCGACGTCTTCCCGGCCTCGGTCGACGACCTGCCGCTGCAGGACGCCGCGCGCCGCGGGCTGATCGCGCCGCTGCGCTGCCTGCGCGTGCCGCCGGTGGCCGCGATCAACTCGGTGCCGATCGTCGGCGGCGACTTCGACCAGGAGATCCTCGCCAAGACCCTCGACCACCAGGCGCTCAACCAGGCCGCCGCCTCGCTCTACCGCGACCGCTTCGAGAACACGCCGGGGATCGTCTACGCGGCCGGCGTCGACCACGCGTACAACCTCGCGCAGGAGTTCCGCGCCGCCGGGCTGAAGGCGGAGGCGGTCTCGGGGCGGACGCCGCCGGTGCGGCTCGCCGAGACGCTCGCCGCTTACGAGCGCGGCGAGATCAACGTCCTGATCAACGCGCAGCTGCTCGCGGAGGGCTGGAACTCGCCGCGCGCGACCGTCTGCATGCACCTCGCGCCGACCGCGTCGCGCCGCGTCTACCAGCAGCGGATCGGCCGGATCATGCGCCTCCACCCGCGCAAGGAGGCCGGGATCGTCGTCGACTTCGTCCCCAAGGGCGCGACCCACAACGAGCGCGTGATCTCGCTCCACTCGCTGCTCGACGCCGACTTCTACCGCGAGGGCGCACGCGTCACCCCCGCCCCGCGCCGCCGCTCGCAGCGCCGCGCCCGCCGCCGCCTCACGCCCGCGCCCTGGCTCGTCCCGGTGTCCCCGGACGTGCGCCGCCGCATCGGCGTGATCCAGCGCGAGTGGCAGCGCGTCGATCCGCGCTACCTCGACGAGGACGAGCAGCGCTACTGGGCGACGATCGCCGGCCGCCAGATCCGCTTCGACGAGCGCGCGAACTTCGTCATGAAGCTGACGGAGGGCAAGGCGAGCAAGGGCGCGCTGGAGCAGTTCCTCTCCACCGCCGCCGCCGAGAACCCGAACCGGCGCCTGCGCATGCTCGCGCTGCAGGACCGCGTCTCGATGCGGATCGAGCGCGCCGACTTCGACGACCTCGTCACGCTCGTCACGCAGGCGCCGACGTGGGAGAAGGAGCGCCTCGC
>DASZYW010000329.1:0-5538 GCA_035545195.1 Gaiellaceae bacterium | reverse complement strand
AACAGGAGCGCGGCGACCGCCAGGACGGCGAGCGGCGCCGCCGCCCTGAGGGGATGCGGCAGGTCGAGTGTCCTCGGGCGGTGGGCGTGGGTTGCCATGACACGACCGTAGGACGGGTCGCGTCAAGCGGAAGTCAGGATTCGGCGCGTGCGTCTAAAGAAGATCTCAAGACGCCAAGCGGTAGCCCGCGCCCGGCACGGTGAGGATGTACTGCGGGCGCGCCGGGTCGGGCTCGAGCTTGCGCCGCAGCTGCGAGACGTAGACGTGCAGGTAGTGCGACTCGTCGCCGTAGCCCCTCCCCCAGACCTCGCGCAGGAGCGCGCCGTGCGTGAGCAGCTTGCCGGGGTTGCGCGCGAGCGCGCGCAGGAGCTCCCACTCGTGCGGGGTCAGCTGCACGGCGGCGCCTGCGACCGAGACGGCGCGCTTCTCGAGGTCGATCCGGAGCTCGCCGACCTCGACGAGCGGCTCGGCGGCGGCGTCGATCCGGCGCATCGCCGCGCGCAGGCGCGCGAGCAGCTCCTCGATCCCGAACGGCTTCGTGACGTAGTCGTCGGCGCCGGCGTCGAGCGCGGCGACCTTCTCCGACTCCTCGCCGACGACCGAGAGGACGATCACCGGGATCGAGCTCCAGGTGCGCAGCTCGCGACAGACATCCGTGCCGCGGCCGTCGGGCAGGACGAGATCGAGAATGACCGCGTCCGGCGGGTTCGCGGCGAGCTGGGCGAGCGCGCCCTCGGCGGTCTCCGCGGTGTCGACGTCGTAGCCGGCCGCGCGCAGGCTCGTGCGCAGCGCGCGCAGGATCTGCGGCTCGTCGTCCACCACGAGGACCCGACTCACACCGGCACCGCCAGGACGAAGTGGCCGCCGGCCGGGTCCTCCTGCGTCCAGAGCTGCCCGCCGTTCGCCTCGGCGAAGCCGCGTGCGATCGCCAGCCCGACGCCGGTCCCCTTCTGCGAGCCCGCGCCGCGCCGGAACGGCTGGAAGACGGCGTCGCGCTCGCCCGGCGCGACCCCGGGGCCCCGGTCGACCACGTGGATCCGCACCTCCGTCCCGCCCGGCTCGGCGCGCAGCACGACCGGCGTGTCCGCGGGCGAGAACTTGAGCGCGTTGTCGAGCAGGTTCGCGAGCACGCGCTCGATCTGCGCCGCGTCGACCCGCACCGGCGGCGCGTCCGCGGGCAGCTCGAGCAGGACGCGGTCTGCTCCCGCCCCCACGCTCTCGAGCGCCTGGCCGACGAGCTCGTCCACCGGCCAGAGCTCGCGGTGCGGCTCCGCCGCTCCCGCCTGCAGCCGCGAGAGGTCGAGCAGGTCGCCGACGACTCGGTCGAGACGCCGCGCCTCCGCGCTGATCGCGTCCGCGAGCTCGCCCCGCTCCTCCTGCTCCAGCCGCAGACCCTCGCTCGAGAGCGCGTCCGCGGACGCGAGGATCGCGGTCAGCGGCGAGCGGAGGTCGTGCGAGACCGCCTGGAGCAGCGCCGTCTTGAGCGCGTCGCTGCGGCGCAGCGCCTCCGCCTCGAGCGCCTCGGACTCGAGCTCGGCGCGGTCGACGACGACGCCGAGGAGCGCCGCGACCGCGGGCAGGAAGCGCGCCCGCACCGCCTCGTCGACCGGCGACGCCTCGTCGACGAGCAGCGTCGCGACCGTCCGCAGCCGCACCTCGAGCGGCAGCGCGCGCTCGCCCTCCGCAGGCGCGACGACGCCGAGCTCCAGCCGCGCGGCGTCGATGCCGAGCGCGCGGGCCAGCTCGTCGCGCAGCCGCTCGACGACGTGCTCGAGCTCGCCGCCGCGGAGGACGTCCGCCGCCGTCTCGGCGAGGATGTGCGCCTCCAGCCGGCGCTGCTCCGCGTCGTCCCGCCGGCGCCGCGCCCGCGCGGCCAGCGCGCCGACGACCACCGCGGTCACGAGATAGACCGCGAGCGCGAGCCAGTTCCCGCCCTCGCGGAGGTGGAACGAGTGGCGCGGCGGCAGGAAGAGCCAGTTGAACGCGAGCATGCTCGCGACCGAGACGAGAGCGGCGAGCGCGGTGCCCCAGAGCACCGCGACGGAGAGCACGGCGAAGAGATAGAGCACGCCGAGGCTGAGCACCGGGACGTGCGGCTCGAGCAGGTCGACGGCGCCCGAGACGAGCACCACCGCGCCGGCGCCGGCGAGCACGCCGACGAGCAGATCGCCTCTGTTGCGCACGGAGGAGACGGTACTCCGGTCTCAGGCGAGCGCGAGCTGCACCGCGGCGAAGACGAGATAGAGCAGCACCAGCAGCAGCCCCTGCGCGCGCGTCACCGCGCTCCGCCGGCCGTAGACGACGAGCGCGACGGCCGTCATCCCGACCAGCCAGGCGAGGTCGAAGACGTCCAGGCCGCGGAGCGCGCCCAGCGAGCCGACGGCGGCGGGGATCGCCATCCCGGCGACGAGGTTGATCGAGTTCGAGTTCAGCGTCTCGCTGACCAGCGCCGAGCCGCGGCCGCTGCGGCCGAAGCGGACACCGGTGACGGCGTTCGGGAGGCTGGTCAGGATGGCGAGGACGAAGACGCCGACGAGCGCGTGCGAGACGTCCAGGTGGTTCGCGAGCGCGAGCGACGCCGACACGAGCAGCGACGCGGAGGCGACGATCACGACCAGGTCGGCGAGGATCAGCAGCAGCGGCCGGAGCAGCGCGTCCTCCCGCGACGGCTTGACGCGCGGCGCCGGGTGCCCCTCGCCGAAGCTGCGCCGCAGGAAGCCCGCGAGGCGCGGCAGGTGCAGCCGCCGCACGCCGCGCGGCCCGAGCACGAGCATGGCGACGTACGGGAGCAGCACGACGGCGATCAGCCCCAGCGCGAGCGGCGCCCCGATCCCGCCCGCGACGAGCGCGCAGACGACGGCGGTCACCCAGAGGCCGACGAACGCCTCGACGAGCACGCTCTCGGGACGCGCCTTGATCCCGGACGCGACGATCGCGCTCACCCCGAGCATCGCCGCGATGTTGAACGCGTTCGAGCCGACGACGACGCCGACGGCGGCGCCGCGCTCGCCGCGAACGAGGGCGGAGACGGCCGAGGCGACCTCCGGCGAGTCGGACGCCAGCGCGGTGAGCAGCCCGAGCAGCGACTCGGGCAAGCCGAGCTTCAGCCCGACGGCGTCGAGCCGGCGCGCGAACAGCTGCGCGGCGTAGAGCATCGCCACGAGCGAGACGAGGAAGGCGGGAATGGCGACCGGGACCGTCATGAGAGGGCGCCGACCAGGCTTCCCGGCTCACCGAGGCGAAATCTAGTCCAGCGGCGGCGCGGGCCTGAGGACGAGCGTCTCGCCGGGGGCGTTCGCGAGGATCCAGGTCAGGTCCTTGAAGGAGAAGCCGCCGCCGTTCGTCGGCGCCGGCGCGATCACGCGGTCGAAGTCCTCCACCTCCCAGAGCCTCCGCAGCGCGTGGGTCGGCGTCCGCCCCTTCTCGATCCGCGCGTCGACCGGCACGCCCGCGCGCAGCGCGGCCAGCTCGACCGCCTCCAGCAGCGGCAGCGCCGTCCCGACCTCCTCGACGAGCGGCGAGTCCTCGGGATACTGGAGCGGCACGCGCAGCAGGTAGGCCGGGACGAGGGTCGCCTTCTCGGCGTCGGCGATCCGCACCGCCGCTGCGAGCACGGTCGGGTCGAGCGTGCCGTCCGTGAACGGGACGAGGATCCGCCGCGCCCCCGGCTTCGGACGCCGCCACCGCCAGAAGAGCCTCATTGCTCCAACCGATCCCGGTCGGCGCGGTTCGTGACCACGCGGATGTCGATTCCGGGCAGCTCGCGCACCATGCGCGAGAGCAGCGAGCCGCCGAGGATCTCGCGCCGCCGCGACTCGTCGGGGGTGCCGACGAAGACGTAGGTCGAGCCGCGCTCCTGGACGACGCGGCGCACGGTCGCGACGAAGTCGTCGCCCTCCTCCTCGACGAAGTGGGCGCCGAGGATCGACGCGAGGCGGCGGAGCGCGGCGAGCTGCGTCAGCTCCTCGGGGCTCGGCTCCCGGCCGGGACGCCGCACCCAGAGCGCGTCCATGGTCGAGCCGAGTCGCTGCGCGGAGCGCCAGGCGCGACGCATGATCCGCTGCGACTTCGGCTGCGGCTCGACGAGCGCGAGCACCCGCTCGCCGATCGCCTGCGCGCTGAGCGGCTCCAGCTCGCGCGCGACGCGGCGCGACTCGACGTCCTCCGCGACCTCGCGGAGCGCCAGCTCGCGCAGCGACGAGAGCTTGTCGGGGCGGAAGAAGTTCTCGAGCGCGACGTCGGCCCGCTCCGGCGCGTAGATCTTCCCCGCCTGGAGGCGCTTCCGCAGCTCCTCCGGCGTCAGGTCGACGAGCACCACCTCGTCCGCCTCCTCCAACACGCTGTCCGGGAAGGTCTCGCGGACGCGCACCTCGGTCAGCTCGAAGATCGCGTCGTTCAGGCTCTCGAGGTGCTGGATGTTGACCGTCGAGATGACGTCGATCCCGGCGTCGAGCGCCTCGTCGATGTCCTGCCACCGCTTCTCGTTGCGCATCCCGGGCGCGTTGGTGTGCGCCAGCTCGTCGATCAGCGCCAGCTCCGGCGCGCGCTCGATCAGCGCCCGGACGTCCAGCTCCTCCAGCTCGAGCTCGCCGTGCTGCGCGCGCAGTCGGGGAATTACCTCGAGCCCCTCGGCCAGAGCGGTGGTTTCCGGCCGATCGTGGGGCTCGAGGTACCCGATGACGACGTCGCGCCCCCCGGCCTGCGCCTGTCGTCCTTCCTGGAGCATGCGGTACGTCTTGCCGACGCCCGCCGCCATCCCCAAGAGGATCCGATAGTGGCCTCTCGCCGTCTCCTCACGCCCCCAGCAGGTTGTGCACGACGAGGTCGATCAGCTTGATCCCGACGAACGGCAGGATCATCCCGCCGAGACCGTAGATCAGCAGGTTGCGGCGCAGCAGGGCGGTTGCGCCGATGGCGCGGTACTTCACCCCCCGCAGCGCGAGCGGGACGAGCGCCGGGATGATCAGCGCGTTGAAGACGATCGCGGAGACGATCGCGCTCTTCGGGTCGCCGAGGTGCATGACGTTCAGCGAGTTGAGCGGCCCGCGCCGGCCCGATCCGGACGCGTAGGTGAAGGCGAACATCGCCGGCAGGATCGCGAAGTACTTCGCCACGTCGTTCGCGATCGAGAAGGTCGTCAGCGCGCCGCGCGTGATCAGGAGCTGCTTGCCGACCTCGACGATCTCGATCAGCTTCGTCGGGTTCGAGTCGAGGTCGACCATGTTCCCGGCCTCCTTGGCGGCCGTGGTGCCGGTGTTCATGGCGACGCCGACGTCGGACTGCGCGAGCGCGGGCGCGTCGTTCGTCCCGTCGCCGGTCATCGCGACCATCCGGCCGCGCGCCTGCTCCTCCTTGATCAGCGCGAGCTTCGCCTCCGGGGTCGCCTCGGCGAGGAAGTCGTCGACGCCGGCTTCCTGGGCGATCACCGCGGCGGTGACGCGGTTGTCGCCGGTGATCATCACGGTCCGGATGCCCATGCGCCGGAGCTCGTCGAAGCGCTCGCGCATGCCGCCCTTGACGATGTCCTTGAGGTGGACG
>DASZYW010000328.1:0-3855 GCA_035545195.1 Gaiellaceae bacterium | reverse complement strand
GCGCCGGAGCTCGTCGAGCGGCTCGTCCTGATCGCGCCCGCCGGCATGCCGCTGGAGAAGCCGGTCCGGGAGAGCGTCCGCGACTTCGTCCGCCAGGTCTGCAGCGGGAGCTATCCGCGCGACCTCGCCGCCCGCGCGCTGCTCGCGTTCGCGCGCGCGCCGCGCCGCGCGCTCGCCGTCGCCGAGCACGTGCGGGGCCTCGACCTCCGCCGCGAGTGCGCTCGCATCGAGGCGGCCGGGATCCCGGCGACGGTGATCGGCTGCGTCAGCGACACGCTCGTCACCGCCGACCGGGCGCGCGCTCTCGCCGAGGCGCTCGGCGCCCGCTACGAGGAGCTCGACCTGCGCGGCGGCCACATGTGGATGCTGGACGACGCGGAGCGGTTCGCGTCAGTCGTCGCCTAGCGCCGCGTCGAACATCCGACGCATGACCCGCCAGAGCGGCGGGTTCGTCCTCTCGTAGTAGGGCAGCGCGATCAACGCGACCGAGAGCGCCCAGCCGCGACCGCGCTGCCACGTCGCCTCGTCGGCGCCGACGCCGTCCCGGAACAGCTCGCGCGACTCGCCGGAGAAGAGCGCCCACGCGGGCAGCAGCTCGACCGCCGGGTCGCCGACGCCGAGCCCGAAGCCGAAGTCGATCACGCCCGTCAGGCGGCCGTCCTCGGCGAGCAGGTTGCCGGGGAGCAGGTCGCCGTGGAGCCAGACCGGGGGGCCGATCCACGGCGGCGCGGCGAGAGCGCGCTCCCAGGCGGCGGTCGTCGCGGCGGCGTCGACCTTGTCGCCGAGCACCTCGATCGCGGCGCGGGTGCCGCGGTCGCGCTGCTGGAGCGCGCCGCCGCGTGACGAGAGCGGCCCGCCGCCCGGGGGCACGCGCTGCAGGGCGCGCACGAACGACGCGAGGGTCCGCGCCGCCTCGCGCTCGTCGATCTCCTCCTCGGTCACGTTCCGCCCCGGGAGCCACGGCACGACCGACCAGTGGAACGGATAGCCCTCGCCGGGGACGCCGGTCGCGAGCGGCGCGGGCGCAGGCAGCGGCAGGTGCGGCGCGAGCAGGGGGAGCCACGCCGCCTCGCGCTCGGGCAGCTCGGCCGCCCACTCGACGCGCGGGAACCGCAGCGCCAGCTCGTCGCCGAGCCGCCAGATCGCGTGGTCGGTGCCGAACGACTCGATCCGCGTCAGCGTGAGCTCGGCCCACTCGGGGAACTGCGCGCCGAGCAGCGCGCGCACGAGCGGCTCGGCGACCTCCTGTTCCTCGGCGTGCATCGGCGGCACGCCGAGAGTGTCGCCTACGCGGCCAGGGGCGGTTCGCGGCGCACGGTCGGCAGCCAGGCCAGCCGGCGCGGCAGCCACCAGTTCCACTCACCGAGCAGCTTCATCGTCGCCGGCAGCAGCACGCCGCGGATCACCGTCGCGTCGATCAGCACCGCCATTCCGAGCCCGACGCCGAGCTGCTTCATCATGATCAGCCGCAGCGTCCCGAAGATCGCGAAGACGGCGACCATGATCAGCGCCGCGCTCGTCACCGTCCCCGCCGTCCGCCGGATCCCGCGCGACACCGCCTCCTCGGTCGAGTAGCCGCGGTCGTGCAGCTCCTTGATCCGGCTGAGGATGAAGACGTGGTAGTCCATCGAGAGGCCGAACAGGACGACGAACAGGAACATCGGCAGCCAGGACGTGATCGAGCGGTTGGAGGTGAACTGGAGCACGCCCTCCGCCCACGTGTGCTGGAAGATCAGGACGAGCAGCCCGTACGCGGCGCCGACCGAGAGCAGGTTGAGGCAGATCGCGGTCAGCGGGATCACGACCGAGCGGAACGTGACGAGCAGCAGCACGAAGGCGAGCGCAAGCACGAAGGCGACCACCCAGGGCATCCGGTCCTTCATCTGCTGGTTCCAGTCGTGCGTCCCCGCCGTCGCGCCGGTAACCGCGTAGGAGAGGCCGTCGACGCGGCCGAGCGTCGCCGGCAGCACGTCGTGGCGGAGGACGGCGAGGGCGGCGAGCGAGGCCGCGTCGTCGCCGTTGCCGGCGAGCGGGACGCGGATGTCGGCGGTCGTGTGGTCGCGGCTCTCCACGGTCGTGATCGGCTCGAACATCTGGCCGGTCGCCGTCGCGCGCATCGCGAACTGCTGGATCGCGGCCTGCACGGCGGGGACGTCGACGCTCCGTGCGTGGACGACGACCTCGGCCGGCGACGGCGCGCCCGGGAAGGCGGTGATCACGGCCTTGTACGTCTTCACGATCGGCAGCTCGCGCGGCATGTCCGTGAAGGACGGCATCTTCGTGTGCATGGACAGCGTCGGCGAGGCGACGAGGAGCAACAGCCCGCCGGCGACGGTCGCCCAGAGCAGCGGCCGGCGCAGGACGCGGTCGAGGACGAAGCCCCAGAACCGCGACTCGCCAGCGGCGTGCTTGTGCTTCCCGACGAAGGGGATCCGGCCCCGGTCGACGCGGTCGCCGAGCTTGGAGAGCGCGGCGGGGAGGACGCTCAGCGAGCCGAGCATCGCGCAGAGGACGACGAGCATCGTCCCCAGCGCCATCCCGGTGAAGATCTTGTTCCCCGCGATGAACAGCCCGGCCATGGCGATCAGGACGGTCGCGCCCGAGATCAGCACCGCCTGGCCGGAGGTCGCCGCCGCCCGCCCCAGCGCGTCGCGCGGCTCGGCGCCGCCGGCGCGTTCCTCGCGCTCCCGGCGGAGGTAGAAGAGCGAGTAGTCGACCCCGACTGCCATCCCGATCAGCAGGATCACGGCCGAGCTCGACTGGTAGTCCGCCGAGGTCGCGTGTGTGACGAGCGAGAACAGCCCGAGCGAGGCGAGCACCGCCGAGAAGGCGAGCAGCACCGGCAGACCGGCGGCGACGAGCGCCCCGAAGGCGGCGAGCAGGATGATCAGCGTCAGCGGGAGGGTCAGCCGCTCGGCGTTCGCGAAGTCCTTGCTGAACGTCTTGCCGATCTCGTAGTTCGCGCTCGCGACGCCGACCTCGCGGATGCTGAACGTGGGATACGCGCCCGCCGCGCTCTTGACCGCCGCGATGATCGGCTCGATCTTGTCCTTCGCCTTGTTCGGGTCGCCGCGGACGTCGAACTGGACGAGCACCGAGTGCCCGTCCTTCGAGATCAGGTCGGCGCCGTCGGGCCGCGTCCGGGGGTCGCGGACGTCGACGACGTCGTGCTGCACGGCCAGCGACTGGACGATGCCGCCGATCGCGGACTGGAACCTCGGGTCGGTGTAGAGGGCGCGCCGGTTCTGGATCAGCACGTTCTCGGCCGCCGGCTGCTCCATTCCCGCACGCTCGAGCATCACGACCGCCGTGCGCGCCTCTCCCGTCCAGGACTCCGAGTCCTTCATCTGGACGTGCCCCACCAGGCTGCCGGTGACCATCGCCGCGATCGCGAAGAGAAGCCAGCCGAAGAGGGCGGTCTTCCAGTGGCGGGCGCTCCACGCGCCCGCGCGGGCGGCGAGGTTCATCGTGGCGGACTCTGCGCCGTGCCGCGCCGCTCCTCATCGGGAACGGCGCGGATCGTGCTGCGGCGGACTACGAGTCGCCGGCGTGCGGCTCGTCGGTCGAGACGATCACCTTCGCGATCCGCGAGAGGAACCGGAAGAAGAGGTTCTCCTGCGTCCCGAAAATGAACGCGGCGGCGATCGTGACGTAGAGGTCCGGCGCGTCGCCGCTCGCCACCCGGAGCAGGACGTAGGTCATCACGCCGGTCAACATCCCGCTGAACGGGCGGCCGGCGTACCAGAGCGGCCAGCGGCCGCTCCACAGCGAGTTCCCGTGCTTGTCGACGGCGCCGTGCTCGAAGACGCCGTGGAAGCCGATCGCGACGCTGCCGAGCGCCCCGAACCAGGCGGA
>DASZYW010000327.1:0-5578 GCA_035545195.1 Gaiellaceae bacterium | reverse complement strand
CCCTCGAGGATGTTCGCGTGCCGGTCGCGGTTGGAGCCGAGCGGCGCGGCGCTGTCGTTGACGTGCAGCGCGCGCAGGCGGTCGAGGCCGATCGTGTCGTCCACCTCGTCGAGGCAGGCGTCGAGCGCGGCCGGGTCGGTCACGTCGATTCCGGACACGTAGAGGTGGCACGAGTCGAGGCACAGGCCGAGCCGCGGGTGGCGCCCGAGCCGGTCGAACAGCGTGGCGAGCTCCGCGATCGAGCGGCCGATCGTGCCGCCCGCTCCCGCCGAGTTCTCCATCAGGAGCCAGGTCACGTCGGTGCACAGCTCCAGCACCTGCTCCATCGCCGGCACGACCCGCTCGAGGCCGTGCTCGAAGCCCGAGCCGAGGTGCGAGCCGACGTGGAAGATCACCGCGTCCGCCTCGATCGCGCACGCGGCGTCCATCGCGTTCCGCATCGCGACGACGGACTTCTCGTAGATCGCGTCGTCCGGCGCGGCCAGATTGCAGAGGTAGAGCGCGTGGCAGACCACCGGCCCGATCCCGGCCGCCGCGCGCTTCTCCTTGAAGAGCTCGATGTTCGCCGGGTCGTGGTTGGTCGGCCGCCACATGCGCGGGCTCTGCGTGAAGACCTGCACCGACTCGGCGCCGATCGCGGCCGCACGGTCGATCGCCGTGTGGATCCCGCCGGAGGAGGAGACGTGCGCGCCGATCCTCACGCCGCCCACTCCTCGAGCAGGCGTGCCTCCGCCGCGAGCTCGCGCTGCGCGCTCCGCGGAATCGGCTGGAAGGGGTCGAGCACGACGCGGCCCCGTTCGAGCGACCAGACGCCGGCGACGAAGCCGTCCACGAGGAAGGTCGCGCGCACCTCCGCAGTCTGGACGATCCGCGCGCGGTGCTCGGCCGCCACGACGCGCGAGCGGTCGGCGTGCGAGAGGACGAGATTGTCGAAGCGGGGGAGGAGCCGCGCCGGCGCAGGCGTGTCCGCCGGCGGCAGCGGCGCGCGCGGCAGGTCGAGCAGCTCGCGGCCGTTCTCGTCGGCGAAGCGTCGCAGCGGCTCGAGCGACGCGAGCGCGTCCGTGAAGTCGCCGACACGCAGGCCGCTCCACTCGGCGATGTCCGCGCGCGTCGCCGGGCCGAACGCGGCGAGGTAGCGGCGCACGAGCTCGGCCCGCGCGGCGACGACGTCGTCCGTGGGCTCGTAGGGGAGCGTGACGTAGCGTGTCTCGCGCGGCGGCTTCCAGAGGCCGGTCTCGGGCGCGTGCGTCAGCCGGCCCTTGATGCGCAGCCCGTACCAGAGCGCCGGCGCGTGCTCGAGCTCGACGCCGTGCGCCTTCGTCATGTGCTCCTCGACCTCGGCGCGCGTGCGCGGCTCGCTCCCGAACGCGACGACGGCGTCGTGGAGACCGTCCGCGAGCGCGGCCAGCTCGGGCTTGAGCCAGGGCGGCCTCCCGACCGCGGAGCCGAAGATCCCGTAGTCGCGCCGCGAGACGAGGTGGATCGTGCCGCGCATCAGCACCGCGCGCACGAGCCGCGTCGAGAGGATCGCCTGCTCGAGCGCGTCGCGGCGGAAGCCGACGAGCCGCGTCCAGAGGCCGACGTACGGCGCCGGCCCCCACTGCGCCTGCATCCCCGCCAGCCGCTCGACCGCCGCGACCACGCCGAGCCTGCGCCGCTCGAGCAGGAACTGCCGCGCCAGCAGGGCCCGGTTGAGCTCGCGCAGCGAGAGCGTCCGCACGCGCC
Organism: Gaiellaceae bacterium; assembly: GCA_035545195.1. Lineage (GTDB taxonomy): Bacteria > Actinomycetota > Thermoleophilia > Gaiellales > Gaiellaceae > Palsa-739. The sequence goes on along the minus strand of DASZYW010000327.1, from coordinate 3,853 downwards.
CTACGCTATCGCCGTGAGCGTTCGCGTCCGCATGGCTCCGAGCCCGACCGGCCTGCTGCACATCGGCAACGTCCGGACGGCGCTCTTCAACTGGCTCTTCGCCCGCCACGAGGGCGGCGAGTTCAAGCTGCGGATCGAGAACACGGACACGAGCCGCGAGGTCGCCGAGGCGGTCGACCAGATCCAGGCGTCGCTGCGCTGGCTCGGCCTCGATTGGGACGGCGCGCACACCTTCCAGCTCGACCGGATGGACGACTGCCGCCGCGTCGCCGACCAGCTCGTCGCCGAGGGCAAGGCGTACGAGGACGAGGGCGCGATCCGCTTCCGCATGCCCGACGAGGGCTCGACCGGCTGGGACGACGTCGTCCGCGGCCGCGTCGAGGTGCCGAACGAGACGATCGAGGATCTCGTGCTCGTCCGCTCGGACGGCCGCCCGACCTACAACTTCGCGTCGCCGATGGAGGACGTCTGGGACGGGATCACGCACGTGATCCGCGGCGAGGACCACATCTCCAACACGCCGAAGCAGATCCAGATCATCCGCGCGATCGGCGCCGAGCTCCCTGTGTACGCGCACGTGCCGAACGTGGCGGGCGCGGACGGGAAGAAGCTCTCGAAGCGGCACGGCGCGGTCACCGTCGAGGAGTTCCGGAAGGACGGCTACCTGCCGGAGGCGCTCGTCAACTTCCTGGCGCTGCTCGGCTGGGCGCCGGACGGCGAGACGACGATCATGGCCCGGGAGGAGCTCGTTGCCCGCTTCGACCTCGCCCGCGTGAGCCCGAGCCCGGCGCAGTTCGACTACGCGAAGCTCGACTGGATGAACGGCATGTACATGCGCGCGCTCCCGGCCGCGGAGTTCGCGCACCGGCTCGTGATCTGGCTGGGCGAGAACGGCTACGACTGGGACGCGGAGCTGGTCGCGAAGGCGGCGCCGCTCGTGCAGGAGAAGATCGCGCGGCTCGCCGAGTTCCCGGCCTTCGCAGGCTTCCTCTTCGGCGACGTCGCCCCCGACGCGGCGGAGCTCGACGGCGGTGGCGCGATGCTCGCCGCGGCGGCGGACCGGCTCGCCGGGCTCGAGCCGTTCACGGCCGAGACGATCGAGGCCGCGCTGCGCGCCGAGGCCGAGACGCTGGAGCTGAAGCCCCGCCAGGCGTTCCAGCCGGTTCGGGTGGCCGTGACGGGGTCGCGAGTCTCGCCCGGACTGTTCGAGAGCATCGAGCTGCTGGGCCGCGAGGCGACGCTCAGCCGCCTGCGCGCGGCCGCCGCCGCCGCTGCTGCGTAGGCAGAGGGCGGGGCGGGGCAAGCGGGTCCAGCGCACGCTGGAAGGCGAGCCAGGCGCGTCTGCGAAAGCCGGGGGTCGGCCTGGGTAGAGCGCTGGTCGTCCGCAGATCCCTCTCACCCGCGAGCCCGGGGGTGCTCGCGTGGTTTCCCATTTTCAAGGACTAAACGCCGCAGCGGGAGGGCGGGTTACGCGGACCTGTAGAGTCAGTCGCGTGAGCACGACCGAGGTCCGCAGCGCAGCCGAGTACGAGTCGCGCCTCCGCGACTACTGGCGCGAGGCCGCCGAGGAGGGCCGCGCCGTCCGGGTCGGCGAGAAGACGACGTCGGAGCAGGCGGCGATCATCGCGCGCTACGCCGACCTCTTCTCCCGCGGGCAGCTCGACTCGCTCCGCGGCGAGCACGAGGCGGCGGCGGGCGACGACCGCGAGCGGCTCTACCGGCTCGCGAAGACCTGCGAGGAGGGACTGGTCGAGCTCGAGCTGGCGGAGCGCGACGACGCGCTCACGAACGCGATTCTCGCGACGACGGTGACCTACCGCGGCGAGGAGATGCCGCTCCGGAACGCGGAGGCGCGGCTCGCGGTCGAGCCCGGCTACCGCGACCGCAACGAGCTGGGCGAGCTCGAGCGCGAGGCGTCGGCGAGGCTGAACCCGGAGCGCGTCGAGCTGCTGCGCGCGCGGGAGGATCTCCAGGCGGACATCTCGGGAGAGCCCGATCCCGTCGCGAGGAGCGAGGAGGAGAAGCAGCTCTCGCTGCACGAGCTGGAGGCCGCGCTCCGCGCCGGCGTCGCCGCGACGACCGAGTCGTACGCGCGGCTGGGCGCCGTCTGGTTCGAGCGGCTGCTCGGCCCCGACCGCGACGACGTGCCGCCGAGCGTCCATCTCCGCTGGATCCGCAGGCTCTCGCCGCTCGAGGCGACCTACACGCGGGAGCAGGCGATCCCGGTCTGCCTGGAGACGGTGCGCGCGCTCGGCTTCGACCTGAACGCGATCCCGAACATCAAGCTCGACGTCGAGGACCGACCGCAGAAGAGCCCGCGCGCCTGCGTGATCCCGGCCGACCCGCCGCAGGTCGTCCACCTGATCACGCGCGCGCAGGGCGGGATCTCCGACTACGACGCGTTCCTGCACGAGGCCGGCCATGCGCTCCACTACGCGGGCTGCGACCCACGCCTCCCGTACACGTTCCGCCAGATCTCGCGCGACCACGCGCTGACGGAGATCTACTCCTTCCTCGTCGAGTCGGTCGTGCGCGAGCCCGGCTGGCACGCGCTCCACTTCGGTCTGAGCGACGCCCAGGCGGCGGAGAACACGCAGGCGACGATGTTCGTCGAGTCGCTGATGTACCGGCGCTACTCGGCGAAGCTCCGCTACGAGCTCGGCTTCTGGGGCGCGTTCGCCGAGGAGCGGGGCGACTCGCCGCGCGACTACGCGACGCTGCTCACCGAGGCGACCGGCCTCGGCTACGACCCGCGCGGCTACGTCTCCGACATGGACGCGGGCTTCTACTCCGCCGACTACCTGCGCGCGTGGATCCGCGCTGCGCAGGTGCGCGCCCATCTGCGGCGCGAGGTCGGGGAGGACTGGTGGCGGAGCGAGGCGACCGGCGAGCTCCTCCGCGGCCTGTTCGCGGAGGGCACGAGGCCGACGAGCGAGGAGGTCGCGGGCCGGCTCGGCTTCGACCCGCTCGACACCGGCCCGCTCGTCGCCGAGCTGAACGCCGCCTAGCCGCGGATCACCGCGGCGGCGAGCTGCAGCAGCTTCGGCCCGGCGCGCCCCTCGACCTCGCGGCGCACGAGCTCGTCCAGTTCGATTCCGATGAGCAGCACGATCGCGCCGACGTAGAGGTACGAGGTGAGGACGTAGATCCCGAGCAGGCTGCCGGCGGCGGTGCGGTAGTCGGCGACGTCGCGGACGTAGAGGCCGAAGATCAGCGACTGGACGATCCAGCAGACGACGACGAGGATCGAGCCCGCGCCGACCCAGCGCTTCGTCCGCCGCTCGGCCGGCGCGTAGCGGAGCAGCAGCCCGAATGCGGCTGCGAGCGCGGCGATCGCGAGCAGCCAGCGCGCGGCCGCGAACGGGATCCCCCAGGTCCCGTGGACGGCGCCCTTGGCGATCGTCGAGAGCAGCAGCGCTCCGAGCAGGCCGGCCATGAGCACGACCGAGAGCCCGATCGAGAGCGGGAAGCGGATCCACCAGGGCCGGGTCTCCTCGGTGCCGTAGACCTGGGAGAGCGCGCCCATGCAGGCGCGGACGACGCCGGAGACCTCCCAGATCGCGACCGCCGACGCGAACGCGATCAGCCCGACCGAGCTGGTGTGGAAGATCCGCTCGAAGGTCTGGTCGAGCCCGGCGAAGACGTCGGGCAGCACCTTCTCCTGGACCTTCGGCCCGACCGTCTTCGTCCAGAGTCCCTCGTGCCCGACCTCGCCGAGGGTGGCGACGCCGAGCAGGAGCAGCGCGACGACCGCGACGAGCGCCTGGAACGCGATCGCGGACGCGAAGGTGAGCAGGTTGTGCTCGGAGAAGAGATCGACCCAGACGCGGACGATCTGCTTGAAGGCGCGCCA
>DASZYW010000326.1:0-2712 GCA_035545195.1 Gaiellaceae bacterium | reverse complement strand
GCGGCGAACGCGAAGGCGCGGTGGATCAGGTCGAGATCGACGTCCGCGCCGTATTCGGACAGCTCGGCGAGCAGCGCATCGAGCAGCTCGTCGTGTCGCTCCTTTGTCGCACTCGCCACCGTTCCAGTGTACTCCCGGGCTTTTCGACCGAATCTCTGCGGAAGGAACGGCCGTTCAAGGGTGGAAGTGACGCTTCCCGTGGACGCACTCAGACGCTTCCGGTCGCGCCGCAGGGTCCTGCGGATCGCGCGGGCGCTCTCGCTGCTCGCCGCTACGCGCTGACTTCCAGCCCCGCGCCGACCCCGCCGACCGTGAACGGCGCCAGCAGCTCGAAGCGCGCCTGGAAGAAGCGCAGGTGCTCGGGCTCGTACGTCATCTGCAGGCCCGGGATCGACGCCGCGTGCCGGTACAGGTCGGCGATCACCTCGGCGACGTAGTCGAGGTGCTCCTGGGTGTAGACGCGCCGTGGCAGGGTCAGGCGGACGAGCTCGAGCCCGTCGTAGGGCTCGTGGCCGTGCTGGCCGGAGACGATCCCGCGCTCCATCGTCCGGACGCCGCCGGCGAGGTAGATCGCCGCGGCGAGCGCCTGGGCCGGGAACTCGTGCTGCGGCACGTGCGGCAGGAACCGCTTCGCGTCCAGGAACACCGCGTGGGCGCCCGGCGGGAGCACGATCGGCACCTCGGCCTCGACGAGCCGGGCGGCGAGGTACGCGACCTGGTCGACGTAGTGCGCGACGGTGGGCTCGTCGGCGGCCTCGTGGATCCCGACGGCGAGCGCCTCCATCGCGGCGCCGGACATCCCGCCGTAGTGCGGGAAGCCCTCGTAGACGACCACGAGCTCGCGCAGCTTCTCGGCCAGCAGGTCGTCGTTGACGGCGACGAGCCCGCCGATCGGGACGAAGTGGTCTTTCTTCGAGGAGAAGACCGCGCCGTCGCTGAGGTCGGCGATCAGCTTGATCAGCTCGGGGAGCGTGCGCTGCGCGTAGCCGTGCTCGCGGCGCTTGACGAAGAGCGCGTTCTCGGAGCTGCGCGTCGCGTCGAGGATGAACGGGACGCCGTGGTCGAGCGTGACGGCGCGCACCTCGGCGAGGTTCTCGATCGAGAACGGCTGGCCGCCGGACATGTTCAGGCACGCCTCCTGCCGGACGAACGCGACGCCCTCGCGCCCGTGCTCGCGCAGTACCCGCTCGAGCTTCGGCACGTCGATGTTCCCCTTCCAGGGGTACGTCGACTCGGGCTCGCTCGCCTCGGGGACGGAGACGTCCGTCCAGATCCCGCCCGCGAGCTCGGCGTGCTCGCGCGAGGTCGTGAAGTAGAGGTTCGAGAGGACGAGCTGCCCCGGCCGGACGAGGACGCGCGCGAGCAGGTGCTCGGCGCCGCGGCCCTGGTGGGTCGGGATGGTGTGCCTGTAGCCGTAGACCTCGCGGACGGCGCGCTCGAGGCGGAAGAAGCTGCGCGAGCCCGCGTACGACTCGTCGCCGAGCTCCATCGCGGAGCGCTGCTCCTGCGAGGCGGCGGAGGTGCCGCTGTCGGTGAGCAGGTCGACGAAGACGTCGTCGGAATGGAGCAGGAACGTGTTGTAGCCGGCGTCGGCGAGCGCAGCGCGGCGGCGGTCGGGCGGAGCGAGGTGGATCGGCTCGACGACCTTGATCTTGTACGGGGGAACGTGCATGGGACGAGCTTGCGCGGCCGCCTCTCCAGCGGCATCCGTTCCGACTACCGAGTGAACGGCGGGCTATACACGACTCGTCCCTGCGGCAGCTCGGCAGCGGGGTCCAGGATCGCCGCCTGGAACGCCCAGTCGTAGAGACACTCCGGCGGCGGCAGCAGCCCGAGCTCGTCGGCGCGGACGAAGCCGAAGCGGCCGTAGTACTTCGGGTTCCCCTCGAGGACGAGAACCGGCTCACCGCGGGCGCGCACTGCGTCGAGCGAGGCGCGGACGAGGGCCGAGCCGTGGCCGCGCCCCTGGTGCTCGGGCAGGACACCGAGCGGCGAGAACTGGAGCACGCGCGCGTCCGAGTCCTCGATCGAGCTCCACGTGTTCATCACGTGCCCGACGACGCGGCCGTCCGCCTCGGCGACGAACGAGAGGTCGGGCTCGTACCACTCGCTCTCGTAGAGCTCGCGCGCGAGCCGCGCGACGCGGTCGCCCTCGTCCTTGAAGGCCACTCGGTGGACCTCCGGAATGACCGCCCAGTCGTCGTCGCGCGCGACGCGGATCACGCCGCGGCCGGCAGGGCCGCCGGCTCGGACTCGAGCAGCGCGCGGAAGCGCGGCGACTCGAGCAGGTCGCGGCGCAGGCCGCCCTCGACGACGCCGAGCTCGGCGAAGATCGCGCGCGCTTCGGGGTCGCGCGCCGGCTCGGGCTTCTTCCACTCGGCGGTCAGCCACGCGTGCAGCTCGCGGTAGCGCGGCGCGGCCGCGAAGAGCCTACGCACGACCAGCTGCGGCGAGACCGTGCCGTTCCAGCGGTTCTCCTCGAGGCGGAAGGCGACGTCGTAGCGGCCGCCCGCGCCGAGCGCGTCGAGCCGGGAGCCGAGGCCGAACGCGATCGCGCTGCCGGTGTCGCCGCCGTCGCGGCGGACGCGGAAGCGGAGGTGCTTGCCCTCGCCGACGGTGCCGAGCTCGGCGAGCTCGCAGCCGGGCGCGAGCAGCGTCACGCTCGGGTTCCCGAGGCCGAACGGCGCCAGCCGGGCGAGCTCGGCGGCCAGG
>DASZYW010000325.1:0-3612 GCA_035545195.1 Gaiellaceae bacterium | reverse complement strand
CCCGACGCCGACCGCCCCGCCGACCTCGACACCGCGCTGGAGCAGGTCCCCGCGCAGGTCGAGCGCGGCTTCCGCACGATCTGCCTGAAGCCGTCGCAGTTCACGGACGACCCGGCCGAGGTCGGCGAGATCGTGCACCGCACGGTCGAGCGGCTCGCCGGGCTCGGCTAGCCGGCCGGCAGCGCCACCGAGACGCGCGCGCCGCCCTGCGGCCGGTTCTCGGCCCAGATCCGCCCCCCGTGGGCCTCCACGAGGCCGCGTGCGATCGCGAGACCGAGCCCGGCGCCGTTGGCGGAGCGGGCTCCGTCGCCGCGCCAGAACCGCTCGAACATGCGCTCCGGGACGCCGGGCGGAAGCCCCTCCCCCGTGTCCTCGACGCGGATCACGACCTCGTCCCCCGCCCGGTCGACGCTGACCGAGACCGATCCGGCCCCCGGCGTGTGCCGCAACGCGTTGGCGAGCAGGTTGCAGAGGACGCGCTCGATCTTCTCCGGGGCGACGCGGGCGGCCACCGTTCCCTCGACCCGGGCGACGAGCTCGACATTCCGGTTCGCGGCCTCCGGCTGCAGCAGCCGCACCGCCGAGTCGACGAGGGCGGCGAGCGACGTGGGCCGCAGCTCCAGCACAAGCCCGGCGTCGATCCGAGCCAGCTCGAACAGGTCGTCGACGAGCTGCGAGAGCGTCGTCACCTGCTGGCGGAGCGTCGGCAGGTAGTGCTCCGGCTCGACGAGTCCGTCCTCGATCGCCTCGACCATCGCCCGGAGCGAGGCGATGGGCGTGCGCAGGTCGTGGCTCGCCCACGCGACGAGCTCGCGCCGAGCGTCGAAGAGCTGCTCGATGCTCACCGCCATCGTGTTGAACGACTCGGCCAGCTGCGCGATCTCGACGGCCCCGTCGACCGGGGCACGCGCCGCGAGGTCGCCGGCTGCGAGCCGGCGGGACGCGTCGCTGACCCGGCGCACCGAGCCGGCGATCGAGCCGGCGACCCCGAGCGCCGCGAGCACCGCCGCGCTCGCCGCTCCCGCGGCCACGAGCAGCACCTTCAGGTCGGCGCCCATGTGGAACATCACCCAGCCCGACAGGAGCACGGCCACGAGCGGCACGGCCACGGACAGGAGCGCGAGCCCGGCGAGCTGCAGCCTGAGCGTCCGGACCCGCCGCAGCAGCTGGGCGACCACGATGCCGGCGGCGAAGCTCGCCGCGGCCACGACGAGCGCGAGCCGGATCACGGATCGAAGCGGTAGCCCACGCCCCACACCGTCTGGACGTGGCGCGGATTCGCGGGATCGGCCTCGATCTTCTCGCGCAGGCGGCGCACGTGCACGGTGACGGTGCCCGTGTCGACGGCCGTCGCGTACCCCCATACCCGGTCCATCAGCTGGCTGCGCGAGAAGACGAGACGTGGGTGCGAGCTGAGGAACCAGAGGAGGTCGAACTCGCGCGCGGTCAGCGTGACCGGGGCGCCGGCCCTGGTCACCTCGCGGCTCCCACCGTCGATCGCCAGCTCGCCGAACGTGCGCCGTCCGGCCGGCGACGCAGGGCCGTTCGTCCTCCGGAGCACGGCGCGGACGCGCGCGGCCAGCTCGCGCGGCGAGAAGGGTTTCGTGACGTAGTCGTCCGCCCCCAGCTCGAGACCGACGATGCGATCGGTCTCCTCCACGCGGGCCGTGAGGAGGATCACGGGCACGTCCGACCGGGAGCGGATCCAGCGGCAGAGCTCGAGGCCGTCCACGCCTGGGAGCATCACGTCGAGCACGACGAGTCCTGGGTCGCGCTCCTCGATCAGGCGGCGGGCTGTCTCGCCGTCGGCCGCCTCGGAGACCGCGAACCCGTCGCGCTGCAGATACCGCACGACCACGTCGCGCACGACCGGCTCGTCGTCGACGACGAGGACCGACGTCAGCGGCCCTCCTCGGGCGTCCAGCTCGCGTGGTGGCGCTCCGCCCATTCGGCCTCGACGGTACCGCGAACCATGCCGCGCAGCGCGTGCCGCGTCGCCGGGTGCAGGAGCGCGAGGTAGAGATGCCCGACGAGCAGCGCGAGCGACACGTAGACCAGGCCGTCGTGGAGGAGCACCGTGCTGGCGAAGCGGAACCGCGTGTCGCGCTCGCCGAGCCAGAGAAGGAGTCCCGAGACGAGAAACAGCAGCGTGAAGGCCGCCGTCAGGGCCGCGTTCACCTTCTGACCCGCGTTGAACCGCCCCTGCGGCGCGCGACCGCCCCGCAGCCAGCGACGATCGTCCGGCGAGAACGCATCCAGCTCCCGCGCCGTGCGCAGCAGCCCGCGGCGGTCGCCGAGCAGGGCGACGAGCGCCAGCGCGGTCACCCAGCCGATCCCGGTCCAGAAGTGGATGTCCTTGACGAGCGGCCGCCGGCCCACCAGCACCGACAGGCTGGGCAGGTACAGGACGAGGCCCGAGGCGAGCAGGACGAAGAAACCGAGCGCGTTGACCCAGTGCAGCGTGCGCTCCGTGCGGGAGAAGCGGACGACGTAGCGGCGGGTCACGTTCCGTACCCGTTCGAGCGGCCGACCCAGGCGTCGCGGTCGTAGCCGAGCTGCTCCCAGTAGCCGGCCTCCGGCTGCGCGACCACGTCGATCCGCGCCAGCCACTTGACGCTCTTGTAGCCGTACATGTCCGGGACGACGAGCCGGAGCGGCGCGCCGTGCTCGCGCGGCAGCGGCCGTCCGTCCATCTCGTAGGCGAGGAGGACGTCGGGCAGGGCGGCCTGCTCGCTCGTCAGGTAGTCGACGTACGGGCGCTCGGCGGAGGTGAACCGCAGGCCCCGGCCGGCGGGCTGCGGGCCGGCCGCCGCCAGCACGTCGTGGATCCGCACCCCGGCCCAGTGCACGTCCTTCACCGTCCAGCCCGTGACGCAGTGGAACGTCGAGACCTGCTCGACGCGAGGCAGCGCCCGCAGCGCGCGGGCGTCGAGCGACACGGGCCGGTCGACGAGGCCGCCGACCTCGAGCCGCCAGGACGCGGGGTCGAAGCGCGGCATCGAGCCCGAGACCGTGTAGATGCGCCACCCGCTCGGCAGGAACGGAGCGACCGTCTCGGCGAGCGGCGACACCGCGCCCGTCACGTGGCCCCAGACCGAGCGGCCCCAGACGAGCGACGACAGGCCACCGGCCACCGTGGCCAGGAAGACCCCGCGCCCGTAGCGGCGCGGCGTCCCGAGGTGTCCGTGCTCCACGCCGCGCCCCCTACATGTGGGCCATGCCGGCGAACAGCTTGCCGCGCAGGTCGCCCGGATGACCCTTCGTGTCGACCCACACCACGTACGACGAGGGCTTCGCCTCGATCAGCCGGAGCGCCATCGTCGGCTCCATCGCACAGCCCTTCGCCTTCCAGCCCGAGCCGAGCTTGGCGACGATCATCCCGTGGCCGTCGCGGATCGATGCGCCGGTGAGGCCGTCCGCCGTCACGTCGAACGTCCAGCAGAGCTGATGCTTGGCGATGTTCGAGCGGAGGTTGACGACTCCGTGGTCGCCCATGCCCGACAGCCTGGCGCCGAGCACGGGGTGCATGCCGGCGGCGAGAGCGGCAGGCGCCGCGAGCGCGCACACGGCTGCTGCGGCTGTCCCTGCGATGGTCGTCCTGCGCATCCTGTC
>DASZYW010000324.1:0-2036 GCA_035545195.1 Gaiellaceae bacterium | reverse complement strand
GGCCTGAAGGACGTCTCGCGCCTGCGCGTCGGCGACACGCTCACGGCCGTCGCGCGGCCGGCCGCCGCGGCGCTCCCCGGCTACAAGGACGTCAAGCCGATGGTCTTCGCCGGCCTCTTCCCGACCGACTCGGACGCCTACCCCGAGCTCCGCGACGCGCTCGAGAAGCTGAAGCTGAACGACGCCGCACTCGTGTACGAGCCGGAGACCTCGCAGGCGCTCGGCTTCGGCTTCCGCTGCGGCTTCCTCGGCCTCCTGCACATGGAGATCGTCCGCGAGCGGCTCGAGCGAGAGTTCGATCTCGACCTGCTCGTGACCGCGCCCAACGTCGCCTACCGGGTGAAAGAGAAGAACGGCGACTGGATCGAGGTGCACAACCCGGCCGAGTTCCCGCGCGAGGTCGAGGAGGTCGAGGAGCCGTACGTGAACGCGTCGATCATCGTCCCGAAGGAGCACGTCGGCACCGTGATGGAGCTGAACAACGAGCGTCGCGGGACGTTCGGCCACCTCGAGTACCTCTCACCCGAGCGCGTCCACCTGACGTACGAGCTGCCGCTCGGCGAGATCGTCCTCGACTACTACGACCAGCTGAAGTCGCGGACGCGCGGGTACGCGAGCTTCGACTACGACCTCGCCGGCTTCAAGGCCGGCGACCTCGCCCGCGTGGACGTGCTCGTCGCCAACGAGCCCGTGGACGCGCTCTCGCTGATCATCCACCGCGACTTCGCGTACGACCGCGGCAGGCTGCTCGTCGAGAAGCTGCGCGAGGAGATCCCCCGCCAGATGTTCGACGTCCCGATCCAGGCGGCGATCGGCTCCCGCGTGATCGCACGCGAGACCGTGAAGGCGCGGCGCAAGGACGTGCTCGCCAAGTGCTACGGCGGCGACATCTCGCGCAAGCGCAAGCTGCTCGAGCAGCAGAAGAAGGGCAAGAAGCGGATGAAGCAGGTCGGCTCCGTCGAAGTCCCGCAGGAGGCGTTCCTCGCCGTCCTCAACATCGGGCAGAGCGGGAAGAGCTAGGCGTGACGCTCGAGATGCGCGACCGCTGCGAGCGCTGCGGCGCCGCGCTGACCCCGGACGGCGAGGCGTTCATCTGTTCCTACGAGTGCACGTTCTGCGGCTCGTGCTCCGAGGAGCTGGAGCACGTCTGCCCGAACTGCGGCGGCGAGCTGGTGGCGCGGCCGACGCGGGTCGGCTCGTGACCGTGCCGGCGGAGTCGCTCGCTGCGCTGCGCGAAGCGGCTGCCACTCGGGCGGACATCGCCCGGGTCGTCCTCGTCGAGCAGGAGATTGCGCCGCGGAGCGAGGCGCCGTTCGTCGACGTGCAGGTCGTGGTCGTCCTCGACGAGCTGCCCAGCGGACCGCCGGGACACGAGCTGCTGGGCGGCCTGGCGTCGCTCTTCCGGCCGGCGCTCGCGCCGCTCGGCGCGTTCAGAGTCGCCGTGCCCTCGCCCGCCGGTCTCGCCCCGATCACGCGGGACGGAACCGTTGTCTACGAGCGGGCCGCCGCGTGAACGGCGCGCGCCACCTCTACGTCCACCTGCCGTTCTGCGCCCACCGCTGCGGCTACTGCGACTTCGTCACGGTCGTCGGGCGCACCGGACAGCATGCGGCGTACGTCGACGCGCTGCTGCGCGAGCTCGAGCTGGAGCGCGGGCTGCTCGCATCCGAGCTCGAGACGATCTTCCTCGGCGGCGGTACGCCGACCCTCACGGCGCCGGCGGAGCTGCTGCGCCTGCTGGAGGCGCTGCCGGCCGCGGAGGAGGTGACCGTCGAGGCGAACCCGGAGACGGTCACGCCCGAGCTCGCGGACGCACTGCGCTCGGCGGGTGTGACCAGGATCTCGCTCGGCGCCCAGACCTTCCGGCCGGAACTGTTGCGGGTCCTCGAGCGTGTTGCCGGACCTGATGACGTCCGGCGCGCGGGTCATCATCTCCGTGATGCCGGTTTTGACAACATCTCGCTCGATCTCGTCTACGGGATTCCCGGCCAGAGCACCGCCGATCTCGAGGCCGACCTCGACGACGCGCTCGCGCT
>DASZYW010000323.1:0-5501 GCA_035545195.1 Gaiellaceae bacterium | reverse complement strand
GCCGAGCGCACCGCGGTCTTCGCCGGCGCGACGCAGGCGCTGTTCGTCCTCGCCTCGGTGCTGCGGGAGCGAGGCGCGCGGCGGATCGCCGTCGAGGATCCCGGCCACCGCTGGCGGACGCGCGCGCTCGAGGCGGCGGGAATCGAGATCGTGCCGGCGCCTGTCGGCGAGCTCCCGGGCGACGTCGACGCGGTCGTCGTCAGCCCCGATCACCAGTTCCCGACCGGTACGCGGCTCGCGCCCGAGCGCAGGCGCGCGCTCGTCGCGTGGGCGCGCGAGGGGCGACTCGTGGTCGAGCACGACCACGACGGCCACTTCCGCTACGACCGGCCGCCCGTCGGCGCTCTCCAGGCGCTGGCGCCCGAGCACGTCGCCTACGTCGGCAGCGCGAGCGCGCTGCTCGCGCCGGCGGTTCGGCTCGGCTGGGCGGTCCTCCCGATGTCGCTCGTCGTCCCGGTCGCGAACCGGCTCTTCGCGACCGGCCTCGGCACCTCACGCCTGGCGCAGCTGACGCTGGCGCAGTTGGTCGCGCGCGGCTCGCTCGACCGGCACCTCCGCCGGGCGAACACCGCGTACCGGCGGCGGCGGCTGCTCGCCGTCACGCAGCTCCCGCGGCGGCTGCCGGGATCGGTGACGGGCGGCGCGGCGAGCGGGCTCTTCCTCCACGTCGCACTGCCCGAGGACGCCGACGAGGCGGCGCTGCTCGCGTCCGCGCGAGCGAGGGGCATCGCGCTGGACGGGGTCGGCGAGCACGCGCTGACGCCGCAGCCACCCGGGCTCGTCGTCGGGTTTGCCGCGCTGCCGGAGCCGAGCCTCGAACGGGCGCTGCGCGCGCTCGGCCGCGCCGCCGATCCGACCGAGGTCGCCGCCGCGCGGGCACGATTGGAGTCGATGGAGGAGCGCGTCGTCGACAACGAGGGCCTGCACCGCTACGAGCTCTGGCTCGGCGAGCGGTTCGCCGGCTGGACCGACTACCGGCGCGCGAACGGCGAGACCTGGCTCCTCCACGTCGAGGTCGAGCCCGACCTGCGCGGCGAGGGGTACGCCGACCGGTTCATGCGCGAGATCGTCGCCGACCTCGACCGGCGCGGCGAGACGCCGAAGCCGGTCTGCTCCTACGCCGCCGCCTGGCTGCGCCGGAACCGCTAGCCCAGGAAACCGTTCGTCTTGTGGCTGCCGTCGCAGAACGGCTTGTTCGCCGACCCGCCGCAGCGGCAGAGGGCGACCTTCTCGACGTGGGCGATCTCCTCGCCGCCGCGGACGATGCGGATGTCGCCGCGCAGGATCAGCGGGCCGTTCTCCGTCACCTCGACCGTCGTCGCCGAACCCGCCTCGACTCGCACGCCGACGCGGCGTGAGCGCAGGGCGCCGCTCGGGCAGAGCGCGACGGCCGCCTCGACCTCGTCCGCCGACGCGGCGCTCGGGTCGATCCACGGCCGGCGCTCCGGGTCGAAGACGCGCGGCAGCGCGCGGATGCAGGCCTTTTCGTGGTAGCAGAGCTCCGGCCGCCACTCGACGACGACCTCGTCGGTCGCGTACTCGCGCGCCGGATCGTCGAAGCGGGCCTCGCCCATGCGGGAATCAATACCGTTCGGGCATGGAGCCGCGCGTCGTCGACAACCCGGAGGAGTTGCGCTACGAACTCTGGCTCGGCGACCGGCTCGCCGGGCAGATCAACTACGTGCGCGAGGACGGCAAGGTCGTGCTCGTCCACACCGAGGTCGACCCGAGCCTCGCGGGGCAGGGCCTCGGGAACGCGCTCGTCCAGGGCGCGCTCGACGACCTGCGCGAGCGCAGCGTCGAGTACGTCCCGCTCTGCCCGTTCGTGACCGCGTACCTCCGACGCCACCCGCAGGACCGCTGATGCACCTCGGCGCCATCCTCCCCAACTTCGGCCCCGGCTCCTCGCCGGACGGGATCCGCGAGGTCGCGCTCGCCGCCGAGGAGGCCGGCTTCGACTCGATCTGGACGACCGAGCACATCGTGGTCGGGCCGGACGCGCCCGAGATCTACCGGCGCATGTACGACTCGCTGCTCACGCTCGCGTGGCTCGCCGGGCAGACGGAGCGGATCGGGCTCGGCACCTCGATCGTGCTGCTGCCGCTGCACGACCCGTTCCGGCTCGCGAAGGAGGCGGCGACGCTGCAGGAGCTCTCCGGCGGGCGGCTGACGCTCGGCGTCGGGCTCGGGTCGCAGGCGAGCGAGTTCGAGCTGATGGGCGTCCCGATGCGGGGGCGCGGGAAGCGCGCCGACGAGACGATCCGGCTGCTGCGGCAGGTCTGGGCGGGCGAGCTGGAGGGCGCGTTCGCCGATCCGCTCCCGTCGCCGGCGCCGGAGATCTGGGTCGGCGGCTCCTCCGACCGGGCGGTGCGGCGCGCCGTCGAGCTCGGCGACGCGTGGCATCCGTCGAGCGGCAGCGGCCCCGACGACGTGCGCCGCGTCAAGGAGCAGCATCCCGGGCTGCGCGTCTATCCGCGCACGACGCCGGACAAGCTCGACGCCTTCCTCGACGCGGGCGCCGACGGCGCCGTGCTCACGTTCCCGGACGCCGACGCGGTGCGCGGCTTCCGGCGCCCGGCGTAGCGCTCAGCGCTCGCGCCGCGCGGGACCGGCGCTTTTGGCCACGTCCTGGGACCTGGTCCCGGGACGTGGCCGGTTCGGACCAGGACGCCTCGCGTCGAGCGCGCGGCGATCCGCGCCTGTGCAGGGGAAAGCGCCGGCGTTGTCCCTCCCGGCCATGGCCGGGGACCTGGTCCCGAGACATGGCCGCCGGGGACGGGTGCTGCGCCGGCGCGGCGTAAGCCTCACAGACAACTCACAGGTTCGGCTCACCCTCGGCTCACGGTCGACGCGGAAGCTCCGAGGCATGGCAAGCGCCGCAACCGTGAGCTCCGAGCCACTCGCCGAGACCACGGCCGACCCCTCCCCGGCCGTCGAAATCGTCGTTCCCGTCCTGAACGAGGAACGCGTGCTCGCCGCGAGCGTGCGCCGGCTGCACGGATACCTGACCGGCTCGTTCCCCTACCCGTTCCAGATCACGATCGCGGACAACGGGTCGAGCGACGGAACGTGGCCGATCGCGCAGGCGCTCGAACACGAGCTCGGGAACGTGGCCGCCGTCCGGCTGACCCTCCCCGGACGCGGCCGCGCCCTGAGCGCCGTCTGGTCGCACAGCGACGCGGACGTGCTCGCCTACATGGACGTCGATCTCTCGACCGGGCTCGAGGCGTTCCTGCCGCTCGTCGCGCCGCTCCTCTCCGGGCACAGCGACCTCGCGATCGGGACGCGGCTCCGGCACGGTTCGCGCGTCACTCGCGGGACGAAGCGGGAGCTGATCTCGCGCGCCTACAACCTGATCCTGCGCACCGCCCTGCGGGCGCGCTTCTCCGACGCGCAGTGCGGCTTCAAGGCGATTCGCGGCGACCGCGCACAGGAGCTGCTGCCGCACGTCCACGACCGCGGCTGGTTCTTCGACACCGAGCTGCTCGTGCTCGCGCAGCGGCGCGGGCTGCGCATCCACGAGGTGCCGGTCGACTGGGTGGACGACCCCGACTCGCGCGTCCACGTCGTCTCGACGGCGCTCGCCGACCTGCGCGGCGTCTGGCGGCTGGTCCGCCACCGCGAGCGCGCGACCTCGACCTCGTTCCGCTCGCAGGTCGTCCGCTTCGCCGCCGTCGGCGCCGCCTCGACGCTGGCCTACGCGGCGCTCTACTGGGCGCTGCGCCCGCTGCTCGCGGCGCAGGCGGCGAACGCGCTCGCGCTGCTCGTCACCGCGATCGGGAACACCGCCGCGAACCGCCGCTGGACGTTCGCGATCCGCGGGCCCGAGCGCGCCGTCACGCACCAGACGCAGGGCCTGGCCGTCTTCGGGCTCGCGCTCGCCCTCACCTCCGGCTCGATCGCGCTCCTGCACGGGCTCGATCCCGACGCAGGGCACGTCTTCGAGCTCGCCGTGCTCACGGGCGCCAACCTCGCCGCCACCGTCCTCCGCTTCGTCCTGCTCCGCATCTGGGTCTTCCGCCACCGAAGGAGTGCTCCGTGACCGACCTCGCCCTCGACCGCGTCCGCGTCCGCCGCCTCGGCCGACAGCGCCCCGCCCTCGTCGCACTGCTCGGCGCCACGGCGCTCCTGTACCTCGTCGGGCTCTCGAAGAGCGGCTGGGCGAACGGCTTCTACGCGGCCGCGGTCGACGCCGGGTCGAAGAGCTGGAAGGCGTTCTTCTTCGGCTCCTTCGACTCGTCCAACTTCATCACGGTCGACAAGCCGCCGGCGTCGCTCTGGGTGATGGACCTCTCCGCGCGCGTGTTCGGGCTCAGCTCGTGGAGCCTGCTGGCGCCGCAGGCGCTCGAGGGCGTCGCCGCGGTCGGCCTGCTCTACGCGACGGTGAAGCGCCGCTTCGGGGCGGGCGCCGGGCTGCTCGCGGGCGCGGTGCTCGCGCTGACGCCGGTCGCGACGCTGATGTTCCGCTTCGACAACCCCGACGCGCTGCTCACGCTCCTGCTCGTCGGCTCCGCGTACGCGCTGACGCGCTCGCTCGAGCGCGGCTCCGGCCGCTGGCTCGCGCTTTGCGGGGCGCTGATCGGCTTCGCGTTCCTGGCGAAGATGCTGCAGGCGCTGATCGTGGTGCCGGGCTTCGCGCTCGTCTGGCTGCTCGCCGCGCCGACGCCGCTGCGCGCGCGGGTGCTGAAGATGCTCGGCGCCGGCGCCGCGCTCGTCGCGGCCGCGGGCTGGTGGGTCGCGATCGTCGCCGCCTGGCCGGCGTCCTCGCGCCCGTACATCGGCGGCTCGCAGGACAACTCGATCCTCAACCTGATCTTCTCCTACAACGGGCTCGGCCGGATCACCGGCAACGAGACCGGCTCGGTCGTCGGCGGCGGCGGGCAGGGGCAGGCGGGCATGTGGGGGCCGACCGGGATCTTCCGGCTCTTCGGCTCGGAGATGGGGACGCAGATCTCGTGGCTGATCCCGGCGGCGCTGCTGCTCGGCGCGGGCGTGCTCTGGGCGACGCGGCGCGCGCCGCGCACCGACGGCCGCCGCGCAGCGGTGCTCCTCTGGGGGAGCTGGCTCGTCGTCACTGGGCTGACGTTCAGCCTGGCGAAGGGGATCATCCACCCGTACTACAACGTCGTGCTCGGGCCGGCGATCGGCGCGCTCGTCGGCATCGGCGGCTGGTGGGCCTGGTCGCGGCGGCGCGATCCCGTGGCGCGCGGCGTGGCGGTCGCGGCGGTGCTCGCGAGCTCGATCTGGGCGTTCGTCCTGCTCGACCGGACGCCGGGCTGGCACCCGGCGCTGCGCTGGGCGGTGCTCCTGCTCGGGATCGCGGCGGCGGTGCTGCTCGTCCTGCCGCCCGCGCGGCGGACTGCTCCGCTCGCCGCCGCGGCCGCACTCGCCGCGGGGCTGCTCGCGCCGGCGGCGTACTCGCTCTCGACGGCGGCGACCGCGCACAGCGGCGCGATCCCCTCGGCCGGGCCTGCGAGCTCGGTGCGGGGCGCCGGGCCGGG
>DASZYW010000322.1:0-4569 GCA_035545195.1 Gaiellaceae bacterium | reverse complement strand
TGCTCGAGCCCGCGCAGCTGGACGAGCTCGAGCACCTGCGCGACCTTCCGCCGACGCTCCTCCTTGCTCAGGCGCTGGTACTTGAGCCCGAAGGCGACGTTGCCGGCGACGTCGAGGTGGGGGAAGAGGGCATAGCTCTGGAAGACCGTGTTGACGTTGCGCCGGTGCGGCGGCACGGCGGCGACGTCCTCGCCGTCGAGCAGGATCCGGCCGCTCGTCGGCTGCTCGAAGCCGGCGATCAGCCGCAGCGTGGTCGTCTTGCCGCACCCGGACGGCCCGAGCAGCGTGAAGAACTCGCCGGGCGGCATCAGCAGCTCGACCTTGTCGACCGCGACGACGTCGTCGAAGCGCTTCGTCAGCTGCTCGAGCGCGACCTGGCCGAGCACGCTCAGACCTCCATCGCGGCGACGGCGGCCGCCTCGCCGCTCCCGGCGAAGCGGCGGTAGAGGACGAACGCGAGCGCCAGCGTCGTCATGGTCAGGAGGAGCGTGATCGTCGCGATCGCGTTCAGCGCGGGCGTCGGCGCGCCGCGGGCGCTCGCGTAGAGGAGCATCGAGACGGTCGTCGTGCCCGCGTTGCTCGAGAGGTACTGGGTGACGACGAAGTCGTCGATCGAGAGCGCGAACGCGACCGCGGCGCTCGCGATGATCGCGGGCGTGAGCAGCGGCAGCACGACGCGGAGCAGCTGGTCGTGCGGCGGCGCGCCGAGGTCGGCCGCGGCCTCCTCGAACTCCGGCCCGATCGAGACGAGCCTGCCGCGCACCATCACGACGACGTAGGAGAGCGTGAACGTGACCTGGCCGATCGCCTGCGCTGTCGTGCCGAGGCCGATGCCGGGGAAGACGCGCAGGAAGAGCAGCAGCAGCGCAACGCCCATGACGATCTCGGGCGTGACGAGCGGCAGGAGCATCACGGTGTTGATCGTCCCGCCGCCCGGCCCACGCCAGCGCTGCAGCCCGAGCGCGAGGGCGACGCCGAGCGGGACGGCGAGCCCGACGCAGATCCCGGCCAGGACGAGCGTGTGCCCGAGCGCGTCCTGGAGCGAGGCCTCGCGGAACACGCCGGTCGCGCCGGTGAACCAGCGCAGCGAGAAGCCCTGCCACGCGGTCCGGGAGCGTCCGTTGTTGAAGGCGAAGAGGATCGCGATCGCCACGGGCAGGATCGACCAGAGGATGTAGACGCCGGTGACGACGGCGAGGAAGCGGGGCTTCGCCCACGGGTTCCGGAGGCGGCTCATCGTCCCGCGTACACCGCCTGCGCCCGCCTGGTCGTGCGGACGTAATAGAACATCAGCGCGAGCAGCACAATGGCGAGCAGCATCGTCAGCACCGCGCCCGTGACCTTCTCTGACCCCTGGCGCGTGAACTCGTCGATCTGGTTCCCGATCGTGGTCGTCCGCGTCGAGGCGGAGACGAGGTCGGGTGTGTAGTAGTCGCCGAACATCGGCAGCGCGATCAGCACCGACCCGGCGAGGATGCCCGGCGTCGACAGCGGCAGCGTGACGCGCAGGAACGCGCTCAGCGGGCTCGCGCCGAGGTCGCGCGCGGCCTCGATCTGGCGCTGGTCGATCCGGTCGAGCGCGGCGAACAGCGGCAGGATCAGGTACGGGATGTAGCCGTAGACGAACGCGAAGATCACCGTCGACGACTGGCCGTCGAGCCAGCCGCCCGGCGCCGAGAGCAGGCCCAGCCAGACGAACAGCTGCTCGATCCCGACGTCGTGGAGGATCTTCGTGCCCCAGCCGTTCGGCGAGAGCAGGTTGATCCAGGCGAGCATCCGCATCAGGTAGTTGATCCAGAAGGGGACGATCAGCGCGAGCAGCACGAGCCCCTTCCAGCGGCCGGCGTGCCGCGCGGCGAAGTACGCGACCGGGTAGCCGATCAGGAGCGAGAGCGCGAGCGAGATCGCGACGAAGACGATCGTCCGGATCGTCACCGTCAGGAACTGCTGGCCGTGCCAGATATTGCGGAGGACGTCGAGCAGGTAGCCGACGTTCCAGTCGAGCGGGTTCCAGAACGGCACCGGCTGCGAGAGGGTGTCCTGGTTCCCGAACGCGACCGCGATCACCGCGTAGAGCGCGACGAGGAAGAAGACGCCGAGCCACGCCGCGCCGGGCAGCGTGAGGATCCGCCAGGTCCAGCGCGAGCTCACGTCAGCCCGCCTTGAACTTCGACCAGGCGTCGTCCCAGAGCCGCTCGCCCTCGACGCTGAGCTGGAGCAGCTCCTGGTTGGCCGCGAACTGGTCGGGCCGGACGACGGCCTGCGTGAGCGTCTTCGGGATCAGCCCGCGCCGGATCAGCGCGTCCGCGTCGATCGCGACCTGCGGCGGCGTGTAGCCGGTGAAGTCGACGAAGTTCGCGTACGCGTTCTGCTCGTCGAGCATGAAGTCGAGGAACCGGTGAGCGAGCACCGGGCTCTTGCTGGCCCGGCCGATGCAGAGGAAGTCGTTCTGGACGACGCCGTTCGCGCTCGGGCCCCAGAACGAGAGGACGTCCGGCTTCACGCCCTTCGGCATGTAGTAGAAGGCCGCGCTGAGGAGGTCGCCCGACCACGAGTGGTGGAGCACGGTCTTCGCCTCGGGGAGCGTCTGGTAGTCGGTGACCTCGACCTTCACGTTGCAGATCGCGTTCAGCTCGGCGAGCTCGCGCTCGGCCTTGTCGATCAGCGCCGGGTCCTCGGTGTTGAGGTCGGGCGTGACGCCGGCTCGGAGCGCGTCGCGCTGCATCGGCATGCTGAGCGCGTCCTGCTTGTCGTCGAGGATCCCGACGCGGCCGCGGTACGCCTGCGAGTGCCAGAAGACGTCCCAGGGATCGTCCATCGCGGCGATGTCCTCCCGGACCAGGTCGTTCCGCCAGCCGATGCCGTCCATCCAGACCGTGTACGGGACCGTGTAGCGGCTGCCGCGGTCGTAGAACGGGTCCTGCAGCTCCGGCCAGATGTTCTTGACGAGGTTCGGCAGGTACGAGTGGTTGAGCGGCTGGAGCAGGCGCTGCGCGATCAGGTCGACGATGTTCGAGCCCGTCAGCCCGATGATCACGTCGAAGCCGACCGCGCCGGACGCCAGCTTCGCGATCGCCTCGTCGGCGGAGTTGTAGGTCGCGACGGCGACCGACGTGCCGAACTGCCGCGAGAACTTCTTGATCGTGACCGGGTCGATGTAGTCGGCGTAGTTGTAGATGTTGAGCGGGCCGCGCTCGGTCGGGCGGCCGTCCCGGATCGGCGGGTTGTCGGCGGTGATCGCCCAGGTGACCGCGTTGTCCGGCCGCGGCAGCGGCAGCCCGCCGGGACCGACCGGCTTGGGGACGACGAGCTTGGAGGCCTCGCCGGTCGGCTGGCCGACGCCGGCGCCGATCGGCTCGGTCGTGTTCTCGCAGCCGGCGAGGATCCCGGCCGCGCCCAGGCCGAGCGCCGAGCCTGCGGCTCCCTTCAGGAGTTGACCCCTCGTCAACCCGGACCGGTCTCGCGGGTGCGCCACTCCGGCGCGATTCAATGGGGATCGGGCGGCTACGTCAAGCGCGGAGCGCTCAGAGGTCGAGCCCGACCCGGGCCGTGGCGCCGTCGAGCGCCGCGAGCGCCTCGCGGATCGGGACGTGCCTGCCGACGAAGATCGGCGTGTCGCGCTCGGTGTAGCTCGACGCCTCGCTGTCGCGAAGGCGGAGCATCAGGTGCATGAAGTCCGCCGGCTCCTCGCACTCGAACGCGGTCATGAACTCCTGGTCGTCGATCCCGAACGAGTAGGTCGTGTGGTTCCTGATCCCGGGGAACTCGTCGCGGCCGATCGCGATGTGCTCGTCCATCGCGCGCTGCCGCTCCTCCTCGGTCAGCGCGTACCAGGGCCGAACCTTCACGAACGGGTAGACGACGAGGTAGGGGAGGCCGTGCGGCGTGATCTTCCGCGCCTTGCGGGCGCTCGTGTACTGCGAGGCCTTCGTCGTCGCGAGGTACGAGTACGGCGTCTCGAGCCAGCCGGCGAGCGGCGTGCCGTTGAGCGCGGCGCCGAGCTCGCCGAGGAGGTCGTAGCGCTCGGTGATCTTCCAGAGGAAGAAGTCGGTCTCCGGGCGGACGCCGGCCGTCGTGTACGGGCGCAGGTGGTCGAAGCGCTCGGCGAAGTCCTCGACGACCTCGGCGAAGGCGTCCTTGTGCGCCTGGCGCTCCTCGACCGGGAGCCGCCGCCAGGCGGGGTCGACCCGGAAGAAGGTGTACGCGACGTACTGGCCCTCCATCGGCAGGATGGTAGCCATGCCGTCGCGCGTCGAGAGCCAGCTCGAGACCCTGCCGGCGAAGCCCGGCGTCTACCTGTTCCGCGACGCGAAGGGCGACGTCCTCTACGTCGGCAAGGCGAAGTCGCTGCGGCCGCGCGTCCGCTCCTACTTCCAGAAGACGCAGGACGGGCGCGTGCAGATCCGCCAGCTGCCGGAGCGGGTCGCCGACATCGAGGTGATCGTCACCGGCAGCGAGGTCGAGGCGCTCCACCTGGAGCAGAACCTCGTCAAGCGCCACCGGCCGCCGTTCAACGTCCGCCTGCGCGACGACAAGTCGTTCCCGTACATCGCAGTGACGGTGGAGGAC
>DASZYW010000321.1:0-2826 GCA_035545195.1 Gaiellaceae bacterium | reverse complement strand
TGGTCGGTCGCGCAGGGAACGCTGTTCATCCGCGCGCATGCGGACGTCTCCGGCGAGAACGAGGCGATGGTGCGCGGGCTGCTCCGGCTGCGCGACGAGGTCGCCGACCTCTGCACGATCCAGGTCACCGCCTTCCCGCAGGACGGGATCTTCGCGCGCGACGGCGACGAGCAGCGGCTGGAGCGCGCGATCGAGCTCGGCGTCGACTGCGTCGGAGGGATCCCCCACTACGAGCCGACCTCCGAGCTGGGCCTGCGCGAGGTGCACCGCGTCTTCGAGCTCGCGCGGCAGCACTCGCGCCGGGTCGACGTCCACTGCGACGAGACCGACGACCCGAACAGCCGCTTCCTCGAGGTGATGGCCGACGACACGGTGAAGCACGGGCTCGGCGGCCGCGTCACGGCGTCGCACTGCACGGCGATGGGCTCGTACGAGCCGTACTACTCCTCGAAGCTGCACGGCTTCCTGCGCCGAGCCGGGATCAACGTCGTCGTCAACCCGTACGCCAACTCGCTGATCCAGGGGCGGCTCGACGTCTATCCGAAGCGGCGCGGCTTCGCGCAGCTGAAGGAGCTGCTCGCCGCCGGCGTCAACGTCTCGCTCGGGAACGACGTGATCATGGATCCGTGGTACTCGCTCGGGCGGGCGGACATGGTCGAGGCGGCGTCGCTGGCGCTCCACTTCACCTACATGAGCGGGCGCGAGGAGATCGCCGAGATGCTGCGCTGCGCGACCGAGCGCGGCGCGCGGACGCTCGGCGTCGAGGACGAGTACGGGCTCGAGGAGGGGAAGCCGGCGGATTGCGTCGTCTACGAGGCGCCGAGCGCGCTCGAGGTGTTGCGCCTGCACCCGCCGCGGCGCTGGGTGATCCGGCGCGGCCGGGTCGTCGCGGAGACGACGCCGGCGACGACGACGCTGCTCGGCGAGCCGGTGACGTTCGCGCCGCCCTCCTGACCGTCCGGATGCCCCGGATCCTCCTCACCGGCATGTCCGGCACCGGGAAGTCGACCGTCCTCGCCGAGCTCGCGGGGCGCGGCTTCGACGTCGTCGAGACCGACAGCGGCGGCTGGAGCGAGTGGTCCGAGGCCGACGGCGGCTACGTCTGGAACGAGAGACGCATCCGGGAGCTCCTGGCGCGCGAGACCGGCCGGCCGCTCATCGTCTCCGGCGCGGTGTCGAATCAGGGCCGCTTCTACGACCGGTTCGACGCCGTCGTCCTGCTCAGCGCGCCGGCGGAGGTGCTGCTGGCGCGGATCGCCGCCCGGGAGACGAACGACTTCGGCAAGAGCGAGGAGGAGCGCGCGACGATCCTCCGCGACCTGGCGGAGGTGGAGCCGCGGCTGCGCGCGACCTGCACGCACGAGCTCGACGCGACGCAGCCCGTGGCGACCGTGGTCGAGCAGCTGCCGGCGATCAGCGCGTCTGCGGGAAGCCGAGGTCGACCTTCGACGTGGCCGGATCCGGCCAGCGCGACGTGACGACCTTGCCGCGCGTGTAGAAGTCGATCCCCTCCGGCCCGTAGACGTGGCGGTCGCCGAAGAGCGACGCCTTCCACCCGCCGAACGAGTAGTACGCGACCGGCACCGGGATCGGGACGTTGATCCCGACCATCCCCGCCTGGACGTCGAACTGGAACTGGCGCGCCACGCCGCCGTCGCGGGTGAAGATCGCCGTCCCGTTTCCGTACGGGCTGTCGTTGACGAGCCGGACCGCCTCCTCGTAGGTGGCGACCCGCGTCACGCCCAGCACCGGCCCGAAGATCTCGTCCTCGTAGGCGCGCATCCCCGGCGTCACGTTGTCGATCAGCGACGGGCGCAGAAAGAAGCCCTCCTCCGGGACGCCCTCGCGGCCGTCGACCAGGACGTCGCCCTCGTCGAGGTAGGACGCCACCTTGTCGCGGTGCTCGCGCGTGACGAGCGGGCCCATCTCCGACTCCGGGTCGAGGCCGTCGCCGACCTTGACCTTCGGGATCCGCTCCTTGATCGCGTCGAGCAGCGGCTCGGCGACGTCACCGACGGCGACGACCATCGAGACGGCCATGCAGCGCTCGCCCGCGGAGCCGTAGCCCGCGGACACGGCGGCGTCGGCCGCCATGTCGATGTCGGCGTCGGGCAGCACGATCATGTGGTTCTTCGCGCCGCCGAGCGCCTGGCAGCGCTTCCCCTTCGCGGTCGCCGTCTCGTAGACGTAGCGCGCGATCGGCGTCGAGCCGACGAACGAGACCGCTGCGACGTCCGGGTGCTCGAGCACCGCGTCGACGGCGACCTTGTCGCCCATGACGACGTTGAAGACGCCGTCCGGCAGCCCGGCCTCCTTGAGCAGCTCCGCCGTCCAGAGCGACGCCGACGGATCCTTCTCCGACGGCTTGAGCACGAACGTGTTGCCGCACGCGATCGCGGGCGCCCACATCCACATGGGCACCATCGCGGGGAAGTTGAACGGCGTGATCCCGGCGACGACGCCGAGCGGCTGCCGGATCGAGTAGACGTCGATCCCGGTCGACGCCTGCTCGGAGTACTCGCTCTTGAGCAGCGTCGGGATGCCGCAGCAGTACTCGATCACCTCGAGCCCGCGCGTCACCTCGCCGAGCGCGTCGGAGAGCACCTTGCCGTGCTCGGCGACCAGCAGCCGCGCGACCTCCTCGCGGCGCTCGTGCACGAGCTCGCGGATGCGGAAGAAGAGCTCGGCGCGCTTCGCGAGCGAGGTCTGGCGCCACTCGACGAAGGCGCGCTTCGCCGACTGCACAGCGGCGTCGACCTCCGCGACGGTCGCGAAGTCCACCGCGCCCGTGAGGCGGCCGGTGGCCGGGTTGTAGACGGGGCCGCT
>DASZYW010000320.1:0-3297 GCA_035545195.1 Gaiellaceae bacterium | reverse complement strand
ACCGGCGGCGCACGCGAGCTCGCCGAGCTCGCCGACGGCTTCAACGGGATGGCGGCCAGCGTCGAGCAGCTCTTCGACGCGCGCCGGGAGCTCGTGGCCTGGGCGAGCCACGACCTGCGCACGCCGCTCGCCTCGATCCAGGCGATGCTGGAGGCGATCGAGGACGGCCTGGTCGAGCCGGCGGAGTACCTCCCCGACCTGCGGGCGCAGAGCCGCGCGCTCGCGCGCCTCGTCGACGACCTCTTCGAGCTGTCCGCGATCGACGCGGGCGCCCTCACGCTCGAGCTGCGCGAGACGCCGCTCGGCGCGGTGCTCGAGTCGTGCGTGCGCGGCCTGCAGGCGGAGGCGGCCGCGAAGGAGATCCGGCTCGAGGCGCGCCTCGCCGACGGACTCCCGCCCGCGCGCTGCGCGCCCGAGCAGGTGGAGCGCGTGCTCCTCAACCTGCTCACGAACGCGCTCCGGCACACGCCCTCCGACGGCTCGGTCGTCGTCGCCGCGCGTCCGGTCGGCACCGAGCTCGAGATCTCGGTGGAGGACACCGGCAGCGGAATCGAGCCCGGCGACGAGACGCGGATGTTCGACCGGTTCTGGCGCGCCGACCGGGCGCGCGCCCGCAGCGACGGCGGCGCGGGGCTGGGCCTGGCGATCGCGCGCGGCCTCGTCGAGGCGCAGGGCGGCCGGATCTGGGCGGAGCGTCGCCACGAGGGCGGCGCCCGCATCGCGTTCACGCTCCCGCTCGCGCCCTGACTAGCGCGACTCGAGCGTCAGCACCCGCGCGTCGGGGCCGTAGCCGACCTCGCGCACGACGAGCACGCGCCCGTTCAATCGCACCTCGTCGCCGACCTCGGGCGAGGCGTCGAGCGTGAGCCGCCCCGTGGCGATCAGCTCGCCGTTCTCGTAGGCGTGGTACACACAGGTCTCGGGCGGTCCCCCCATCCGCAGGCCCGAGACGTTATCGGTTTCGCGCCTGCTGGGCCGGGGGAGGATCGACGCGTGACAGGCGCGGATCTCTTCCACTCGGCGGCCTTCGTCCTGGCGAGGAACGTCGTGATCCTGGTCGCCGTCGTCTTCTGGTTCTCGCTCGCGCTGTGGGTCTTCCGGGACGCCCGGCGCCGGATCGAGGAGCCCGCGTTCGTGGCGCTCGCCACGCTGATCGGGCTCGTACCGCCGTTCATCGGCCCGCTCGTCTACCTGCTCGTGCGCCCGGCCGAGACGCTCGAGGACCGCCGTTCCCGCGCGATCGAGCTGCGCGCGCTCGAAGGCGTGCTCGGCCACCGGCGCGAGACGTGCCCGTCCTGCGCGGCGACGGTGGAGTCGGACTTCGTCGTCTGCCCCGTCTGCACCTACGAGCTCCGCCGGCCGTGCGCCCACTGCAACGCGGCGCTCGAGCCGGACTGGCAGATGTGCCCGTACTGCACGACCGCGGTCGGCCACGTCCACGACGACGTCGACGCCGCCCTCACCGCCGAGGTGCGCGAGATCGCGCAGCTGAACGGCCACGGCAGCTTCGAGCCTCAGACCGCCGAGGGGTAAGAGCCGACGCGCGGATTCGAACCGCGGACCCCATCATTACGAGTGATGTGCTCTACCAGCTGAGCTACGTCGGCCCGGTTTTCCGCCCGTAGTGTACGCGACGATGCGCGACCTCTCCCCCGCCGAGATCGACGCGTTCCTGCGCGGCCAGCGCATCGCCCGCATCGGCTGCCACGGCGGCGGCGAGACCTACGTCGTGCCGGTCATCTACGCCTACGACGAGGACGCGATGTACGTCGTCACGACCGAGGGGAAGAAGATCGACCTGATGCGCGCGAACCCGAGCGTCTGCGTCGAGGTGGACGAGTATGACACCGACGGGAAGGGCTCGTGGCGCAGCGTGATCGCCCAGGGGACCTACGAGGAGCTCGAGGGAGACGCCGTCCTGAGCGCCCTCCAGCTGCTCCGGAACGCGTTCCAGCGGGTCTCCGGCCGCGCCGCCGCGCCGCGCGAGCGCCCCGCCGACATGGTCGTCTTCCGCATCGCGCTCGGCGAGACAACGGGCCGGGCGCAGGAACGCTGACGTTTCCCCTGCATAAGCACGGGATATGAAACTGTTCGGAAATCGCAAATTTGCGATGTTCGGGAATGGACTTCGGGGGGACGCCGTTCTATAACTCGGAAGGTGAAAGTCGGCCGGTTGCGGTGAAATCCCGCGCCCCGACGACCACGGAGGCCGCCGGACCCCAGGCGGCCCGACACGAGCGAAAGGGAATTCAACTGAGCGACACGATTCATCTGCATGACCTCTCCCCTGCCGAGCGTCTGCTCGAGGAGGCGGCCGAGCGCGGCTTCGTCGAGGAGAAGGAGATCCAGTCTCTCGCCGACGAGCACGAGCTGACCGAGGACGACCTCTCGGCTCTGCGCGTCGCCCTCGAGGAGCGCGACGTGATCGTGCGCGAGGAGTCGCCCGAGGAGACGCGGCCGGTTGCGGCTGCGGCGCACACGGGCACCCTCGATCCGCTGCAGCTGTTCATGGACGCGGCGGGCCGGCACAAGCTGCTGACCGCGGCGGACGAGGTCGCGCTCGCGAAGCGCATCGAGCGCGGCGACCCGGCTGCCAAGGAGCGGATGATCAACTCGAACCTGCGTCTGGTCGTCTCGATCGCGAAGCGCTACCAGGGCCACGACGTGCCGCTCCTGGACCTGATCCAGGAGGGCGTGATCGGCCTCAACCGCGCTGCGGAGAAGTTCGACTGGCGCAAGGGCTACAAGTTCTCGACCTACGCGACCTGGTGGATCCGCCAGGCCTGCCAGCGCGCGGTCGCGAACCAGTCGAAGACGATCCGTATCCCCGTCCACGTGCAGGAGCGGCGCATCAAGCTGAACCGCGCGTCCGCCGAGCTCCAGGCGAAGCTGGGCCGCGAGGCCACGCCCGCCGAGCTGGCGGAGGCGACGCGGCTCAAGCTCGAGCACGTCGAGGAGGCGCTCGACGCCGTCGACTCCGTCTCGCTGAACCAGGGTCTCGGCTCGGACGGCGACTCGGAGCTGGGCGACCTGTTCGCCGACGAGACGTCCGCCGATCCCGCCGAGGAGGCCGTCGAGTCGGTCCGGCGCCAGCGCGTCCAACGCGCGGTCGCCGACCTGCCCGAGCGGCAGCGGCGCATCGTCGAGCTCCGCTTCGGCTTCGACGCCGAGCCGGCGTCGCTCGAGACGATCGGCAAGGAGCTGGGCCTGACCCGCGAGCGGGTCCGCCAGCTCGAGAGCGACGCCCTCGCGCGGCTCCAGCTCGCGCTCGGCGACGAGCTCGTCCTCTCCGCGTAA
>DASZYW010000319.1:0-9774 GCA_035545195.1 Gaiellaceae bacterium | reverse complement strand
CGAGGACTCCTGGATCGAGGTGGACGCGCTCGGCGGCCGGCCGGGGATCCAGTCCGCCCGCTACGCGCCGGAGGGCGCGCCGGCGATCGCGAGGCTGCTCGCGGAGCTGGACGGCGTCGCGGAGCGCGGCGCGCGCTACGTCTCGGAGCTCGTCGCGCTGGCGCCCGACGGCGTCGAGCACCGCGGCACCGGCACGCTCTCCGGCCGCATCGCCGAGGCGCCGCGCGGGAGCGAGGGCTTCGGCTACGACCCGGTCTTCGTCCCCGAGGGCGCGGAGCGCACGGTCGCCGAGCTCGGCGACGACTGGAAGGAGCGAAACTCCCACCGCGCCCGCGCCGCCCGCGCGCTGCTCGCGGCGCTCGCCGGCGCGCTGCTCCTCGCCGGCTGCGGCGGGTCGTCGCCGCCGAGCGTCCAGCGCACCTTCGCGCGCTTCCTCGCCGGCCCCGACGGCGCCGCCTGGGCGGCCCGCTTCCCGCACCATCCGGGCAGCCGCCCGTGCACGACGCGCGACCCGCTCGTGAAGAAGGTCGTCGCCGCCACCTGCTCGACGGCGCTCTCCGTGGAGACCCGCGAGGTGCTCGCGACGTTCACCGTCTCCTGGTCGCACGGCAGCCGCGTCCGCGCGTGGCTCGTCTTCCTCCGCAGCGACGGCCGGATCGCGTCGATCAGTCGCGAGGGCTCGTCGAAGTAGCGCGCGCCGCGCTCCGCGTGCGCCACCAGAAGTTCAGCTCCGCCCCGAGCACGATCACGTTCGCCATCACGTACATCCAGATCAGGAGGATCGCGGGGCCGCCGAGCACACGCAGGGTCACGTTCACGTCGGCGAAGCGCACGAACACGGGCAGCACCTGGAACGACGCCTCGAGCGCGAGCGCCGCGCCGACCGCGCCCGGGAGCGCCTCCCGCACGTGCACGTCGGTGTTCGGCAGCAGCCGGTAGACCGAGATCAGGAAGAGGAAGACGCCGAGCAGCGACACCGCGACCGAGAGCAGGTAGGCGAGCACCGAGCTGTGCGCGAGCCCGGGGATGTAGCGCTTCACCGCCTCGACGCCGATCGCGCCGACGACGAGGCTCGCGAACAGCGTCACGAGCGACGCGGCCATCAGCGACGCGGCGACCGCCTTCCCGCGCAGGAAGGAGCGGTTCGGCCGGCCGTAGACGATGTTCAGCGCCGACTCGAGCGCACTGAACAGCGACGTCGACGACCAGAGCAGGCCGACGCCGCCGATGATCCCGAGCGTGGCGGCGTTGTCCTGCACCGCGTGCACGAGCTCGAGGATGTTCTTCAGCGAGCTGCCCGGGAACGCGCGCGACAGCTCCTGGACGAAGAAGTCGGACGCGTCGGCGCGGTGGGCGAGCCCGAGCAGCGCGAGCGCGAGGAAGACGAGCGGCACGAACGAGAGCAGCGCGAAGTAGGCGACCATCGCCGCCAGGTGCGTCCCGCGGTCGGAGAAGAACTTCGCGAGCCAGGACAGTCGTCTCGCCACGAGCGGGAGTCTGCACCTTGCTAGGGTCGGACCGAATGGATGCCGCGCAGGCACTCGCCGATCTGACCGAGATCTCGTCCCAGATCGAGGCGGCCGTCCTCTTCTCCGCGGACGGCTCGGTGGCGGGCTCGACGCTCGCCGACGACGCCCGCGCGCAGTCGCTCGCGGGGGCCGCGCTGGAGATCCTCGAGGCCGCCGGCGGCGAGAGCGTCGCCCAGGTCGAGGCGTCGACGCGTGAGGGCGCCGTCTTCGTCGTCCGCGACGGCGAGCGCGGGATCGTCGCGGTCACCTCCGTCGACCCGACGGTCGGTCTCGTCTTCTACGACCTCAAGAGCTGTCTCCGGAACGCGGGCGACGAGAAGCCGAAGCGGCGCCGCAGGCCCGCCGCGAAGGAGGACGGAGATGCGTAGGTTCCTGAAGCTCGCCGGGCTCGTCGGCGGCGCGCTCGCCGGCACCGTCTTCTACCGGCGCTCGCTGCGGCCCCGGCGCGAGCGGCTGGAGATCTACTTCGCGGACGGGACGCTCACCTCGTACGGCGAGAGCTCGCCCGAGGCGGAACGCGTGCTGGCGCTCGCGCGCCGCGTTCTCGCCGACGCGCGCGGATGAACGAGGAGGAGCTCCGCGCCGCGCTCGTCGACGCGGCCTATCTCGAGGGCGACTTCGTCCTCCGCTCCGGGAAGCGCTCGCGGTTCTACTTCGACAAGTACCGCTTCGAGACGCGCCCCGACCTGCTCGGGCCGATCGGGGAGCGGCTCGCTGCGGCGGCGCGGGAGTTCGCGCCGGACGCGACGCGGCTGGCGGGCCCCGAGCTCGGCGCGGTCGCGCTGGCGGCGGCGGCCTCGCTCGCGGGAGGTCTCCCGTTCCTGATCGTCCGCTCGGCCGCGAAGGAGTACGGCACCTCGAACCGGCTCGAGGGCGTCTACGAGGAGGGCGAGTGCGTGTGCCTGATCGAGGACGTCGTCACCTCCGGCGGGGCGCTGCTGGAGGCGGTGCAGGCGGTCCGGGAGGCGGGCCTCGTCGTGCACACCGCGGTCTGCGTCCTCGACCGGGAGGAGGGCGGCGCGGACGCCCTCGCGCGCCATGCGGTGCGCCTGCGGCCGCTGTTCCGGGCAGGAGACTTGTTACCGGGCGCGAAAACCCCCGCAAAACCGCATGGTTGAGCGGGAAACGCTGCCCTGGTAGGGTCGCGGTGGCTCGCAAGTGTCAAACGACAGGAGGAGAGCAGTGACGAAGCAAGAGTTTGTTTCGGAGGTGGCACGCCGGGCTGGACTGTCGGGCCGCGACGCCGGCAAGGCCGTGGACGCCTTCCTCGAGACGGTGACGGACACCCTCCGGGGTGGCGGCGACGTCGCCTTCACCGGGTTCGGCAAGTTCTCGACATCGCACCGTGCGGCGCGCATGGGCGTCAATCCGCGCAACCCGAGCGAGAAGGTCCACATCGCAGCGGCGCGCGTCCCGAAGTTCTCGGCCGGCAGCGGTCTCAAGTCGGCCGTCAAGCAGTAGCAGCACAGCACCATCTCCTCCGAGGAAGGAAGTTCAGCGGCCCGGCCAACGCCGGGCCGCTTGCTGTTCGGGTGACGGAAGCCGCGTGGTTTCTCGTGACTGCGTGCGGCTTTCTGCTGTTCCGAAGCGGCGTCACGGCGTCGAGGATTTCCAAGTGGAATCGGCGCGGCACTCGGAAGCGGCCTTTCGCCGCGAGCTTCAGGTTCGGCTGGAGCAGCAGCGGCTCGTCGCCGATCTCGGGCAGACGGCTCTCAGCGACGCTCCGCTCCGTGAGCTGCTCGACGCCGCGACCGCGAACGTCGCCGCGGGGCTCTCCGTCGAGTTCGCGAGCCTGGTGGAGCGAGTCGACGGCGACGGCCTGATCGTCCGCTCCGTCTTCGGCTGGCCGGCCGACATGTTGGACAGCGACGTCCTTCCGGGCGGCGCGTCCTCGCAGGCGGGGTACACGCTCCTGTCCGGCGGCTCGGTGGTCCTCGCCGACGCGGCCACGGAGCGGCGGTTCGCCATCTCCACGCAGGCCCGCGAGCACCGCATCCGCAGCGGGATCAGCACTCCGATCGGCTCGAACGGCAGCACCTACGGCGTGCTCAGCGCGCACACACCGGTGCTCCGCGGCTTCTCGCAGCACGACGTCACGTTCCTCGAGTCGGTCGCGCACGTGCTCTCGATCGCCCTCCGCCGGCGGGCGTCCGAGGAGGAGCTCGAGCGCGCGCATCGCCTGTTCGAGACGGTGATCGAGGGGACGACGGACTGCGTCTTCGTCAAGGACCGCGACGGTCGCCTGCTGACGCTGAACGAGCCCGCCGCCGAGGTCTTCGGCGCGCCGCGCGCCGAGCTGCTCGGACGCGCTCTCCACGAGATCCTGCCGGCGAAGCAGGCGGAGGCGATGCTCGAGACCGACCGGTTCGTGCTCGAGCGCGGCACGGTGGCCACGTTCGAGGAGCGGATCCCCCTCGAGCCGGAGCCGCGTGTGTACCTCTCGACCAAGGGCCCGTATCGAGCCGGCGACGGGACGATCCTCGGTACGTTCGGGATCGCCCGCGACGTGACCGAGCGCATCCGCCGGGAAGAGGAGCTTCGCGCCGCCACGGAGTACGCCGACCGGCTGATCGAGACGTCGAACGCGATCGTCATCGTCCTCGACACGAAGGGCGACATCCTGACCTTCAACAAGGCGGCCGAGGAGATCACGGGGTACAGCCGCGACGAGGTGATCGGAGGCAACTGGGACGTCCTGCTCCCGCGCGACCGGTTCCCGGAGGTGTGGCTCGAGTTCGACCGCCTGGTCGACATCGGCGCTCCGGAGCGATACGAGAACCCGATCCTGACCAAGACGGGCGAGGAGCGGACGATCCTCTGGCAGAACAGCCAGATGCGCGACGGAGACGGGGAGGTCGTCGGCACCGTCTCCTTCGGGATCGACGTGACCGCGACCGTCGAGGCCAAGGAGCACGCCGAGGAGCTCGCCGCGAAGCTCCGCCAGGCGGAGAAGCTCGAAGCGCTCGGGCAGCTCGCAGGCGGCGTCGCTCACGACTTCAACAACCTGCTGCTCGCGATCCGCGGGCGCGGCGAGTGCGCGCTCGCGGCCCTCGCCGACGGGAGGGACGCGAGCGACGACCTGGACGCGATCCTCGCCGCCGCCGATCACGCCGCCGACCTCACCCGGCAGCTGCTCGCCTTCGGCCGGCGCCAGGTGCTGAGCCCGGAGACCGTCGACCTCGGCGACGTCGTCTGCGACACCGTCGCCATGCTGGAGCGCGTTCTCGCGGCGCCGATCGAGCTGCGCACCGAGTCCTGCGGCCGCCCGCTGCCCGTTCGGGCCGACCGCAGCCAGCTGGTCCAGGTGATCACGAACCTCGCGCTGAACGCACGCGACGCGATGCCCCACGGAGGGGTCCTCTCGATCGAGACGGAGGACGACGGCGCCGACTCGGCCGTCTTGCGCGTCCGGGACGAGGGGGTCGGCATCGACTCCTCGACCGCGGCCCGCATCTTCGAGCCGTTCTTCACGACGAAGGGCGAGCAGGGCAACGGTCTCGGCCTCGCGACCGTCTACGGGATCGTCGCGCAGACCGGCGGCGAGGTCTCGTTCGAGAGCACGCCTGGCCGCGGGACGACGTTCACCGTCACGCTCCCCCTCGATGCGTCCGGCCGTCTCGCGGCGGCCCCGGCGTCCGGGCAGGACGGCGCGGGCGACGGCAGCGAGAAGATCCTGCTCGTCGAGGACGATCCGACCGTGCGCCAGGTCGTCACCGCCATGCTCTCCTCCCACGGCTACGACGTGACGCCGACGGCCAGCGGCAGCGAGGCGATCGCGGCGTTCCGGGAGCGGACGGCGCCGATCGACCTCGTGCTCACCGACCTGATCATGCGCGGCCTCGACGGCCCGCAGACGGTAAGCGAGATCCGCGCGCTCGATCCGGACGCGAAGGTGCTCTACATGTCCGGCTACAGCAACGACGTCGCGATCCGCAACGGCGAGCTCGAGGCCGGAACGGCCTTCATCCAGAAGCCGTTCAGCGGCGAGACCCTCGCCTCGTACGTCCGCAGGCTGCTCGACGCCGCCTAGCCGGGTCCGACACGCGCCGGGCCCGTTGCTACGTTCGGGGCGTGCTCGAGGGAGGCTGCGCCTGCGGTGAGGTCCGCTACCGGCTCGCGTCGGAGCCGCTCTTCGTCCACTGCTGCCACTGCCTGAACTGCCAGCGGCAGACCGGCAGCGCCTTCGTGATCAACGCGCTGATCGAGCGCGACCGGGTGGAGGTGCTCGCCGGCGAGCCGCACCGGATCGACGTCCACCGCTTCGACGACGAGATGCAGCAGGTCTTCCGCTGCCCCACGTGCGAGATCGCGCTCTGGAGCGTCTACACGCGCGAGGACATCCTCTTCGTCCGCGCCGGCACGCTCGACGATCCGGCTCGGGTCGCCCCGGACGTGCACATCTTCACGCGCTCGAAGCTGCCCTGGGTGCAGATCCCGGAGGGCGTTCCGGCGTTCGACGTCTTCTACGACGTGCGCGAGCTCTGGCCCGCCGCGAGCCGCGAGCGCGTGCAGGCGCTCCGCGCGTGACGACGTTCGCCGAACGGCTCGCGGACGCGGTCGCCCGCAAGCGGAGCCAGCTCTGCGTCGGCATCGACCCCGTCCCCGCGTCGCTGCCCGACGGCGTCGGGCTCGCGGAGTTCTGCCGCGGGATCGTCGACGCGGTCGCCGACGTCGCGGTCGCGGTCAAGCCGCAGGCCGCCTTCTTCGAGGCGCGCGGTGCGGACGGCTGGCGGACGTTCCTCGACACCTGCGCGTACGCGCGCGAGGCCGGGCTCGTCGTGATCGCGGACGCGAAGCGCGGCGACATCGGCTCGACGGCGACCGCCTACGCGCAGGCGTTCCTGCCGCTCGCCGACGCGGTCACGGTGAACCCGTACCTCGGCGGGGACTCGGTCGCGCCGTTCCTCGAGCGGGCTCGCGAGCACGACGCCGGCGTCTTCTGCCTCGTCAAGACGTCGAACCCGGGCTCGGGCGACGTGCAGGACGTCGAGCTCGCCCGCGGCGGCACGGTCTGGCGGCACGTCGCGCGGCTCGTCGACTCGTGGGACGCGCACGCCGTCGTCGGCGCGACGTATCCGCGCGAGGTCGCGGAGGCGCGCGAGTTGATGCCGCGCGCCGTGCTCCTGCTCCCCGGCGTCGGCGCTCAGGGCGGGGAGCCGGCCGACCTCGCTCCCGCGTTCGCGCCGGGGCCGGCGAGCGCGCTCCCGTCCGCGTCCCGCTCCGTCATCTACGCCTCCTCCGGCGCCGACTGGCAGGAGGCCGCCCGCGCCGAGGCCGAGCGCCTGCGCGCCGAGATCCTGGCGGTCGCCGGCGGCTAACCTCTGCGGGTGCGCAGGCTTTTCGCCCTCGCCGCGCTCGCGCTCGTCCTCGCCGCACCGGCCCGCGCCGCCTCGGCGCCGCGTCCCGACGCGCGCGCCTGGTACGTCGTCAACGCGACCACCGGCGAGGTGCTCGCGCAGCACGACGCCTACGAGCGCGTCCCGATCGCGAGCATCACGAAGCTGATGACGGTGATCGTCGCGCTGCAGCACCTCGAGCCGGGCGACGTCGTCAGCGTGACCCGCCGGGCGGCGGCGGTCGGCGAAGAGTCGATCCCGCTCCGACCCGGCCAGCGCATCACCGTCCACGACCTGCTCGCGGGCGCGCTGATCCAGAGCGCGAACGACGCGGCCGACGCGCTCGGCGACGCGGCGGCCGGCGGCGACCAGAGCCGCTTCGTCGGCTGGATGAACGCCGAGGCGGAGAAGCTCGGCCTCCACGACTCCCACTTCGTCCGCCCGGACGGCCTCGACGCTCCCGGCCACCTCTCGAGCGCGCACGACGTCTACGTGCTCGCGCGCGCCGCGATGCGGATCCCGATCGTGCGGCAGCTCGTCGGCAGGCGCAGCGCGACGATCGAGGGCGGCGCGCTCCAGCTCTCGACCTGGGACGACCTGCTCGGCGTCTTCCCGGG
Organism: Gaiellaceae bacterium; assembly: GCA_035545195.1. GTDB lineage: Bacteria > Actinomycetota > Thermoleophilia > Gaiellales > Gaiellaceae > Palsa-739. Next base: position 2,292 of record DASZYW010000319.1, on the reverse strand, counting down.
CCTGATCGGGGTCAAGACCGGCCACACCGACGACGCCGGCTGGTGCCAGGTCGCCGCCGCGAAGCGGCCGGGATACACGATCTACGCCGTCATCCTCGGCAGCCCGAGCCGCATCCAGCGCAACACCGACCTCCGCGACCTGCTCGCGTGGGGCGTGTCGCGCTACCGGCGCACGACCCTCGTCTCCGCGCAGCCGTACGGCAGTGCCGCGCTCGGCTACGGCAAGGCGGCGGTGCCGCTCGTCGCCGAGCAGCCGCTCGTCCGGGTCGTCCACGTCGGGGCCCCGGTCGAGCGCAGGGTCGTCGCGGCCGCGAGCGCCGGCCTCCCCGTGACGCGCGGCCAGCGGCTCGGCCGCGTCGAGATCTGGCAGAACGGGAAGCTGCTCGGAATGCGCCCGCTCGTCGCCGCCCGCTCGGTCTCCCGGCCCGGGATCGTGGGCCGGATCCGCTGGTATGCGACCCGGACCGTGCATGATCTGTGGGGACTGCTCCCGTGATCGTCACCGTCACCCTCAACGCCGCAGTCGACCGGACGCTCACCGTCCCGAACTTCCAGCTCGGGCATCGGCACCGGGCGAGCGCCAGCCTGACGAGCGCCGGCGGCAAGGGCATCAACGTCGCCCGCGCGCTCAAGCTGCTCGAGGCGCCCGTGGTCGCCACCGGACTGGCGGGCGGACGCACCGGAGACCGCATCGTCGCCGAGCTCGCGTTCGAGGGGATCCTCAACGACTTCGTCCGGATCGGCGACGAGTCGCGCACGTCCATCGCCGTCGTCGACCCGATGGCGGGGACGCTCTCCGAGGTCTACGAGTGGGGGCCCGCGATCCGGCCCGAGGAGCTGGAGATGCTGCTCGGCAAGCTCCACTACCTGACGCGGGTCGCGTCGTACGTCGTCTTCTCCGGGTCGCTGCCGCGCGACGTCGAGAACGACTTCTACGCCACGGCGATCCACGACCTGAACCGCCGCGGCATCCGCTGCGTGATCGATTGCGAGGGAGAGCCGCTGCGGCTCGGCGTCGAGGCGGAGCCCTTCCTCGTCTCGCCGAACCAGCGCGAGGCGGAGAGCCTCGTCGGCCAGGAGTTCACCGACGAGGACGACTTCCTGATGGCGCTCGAGACGATCGCCGACATGGGCGCCCGCAACGTGCTGATCACGCAGGAGACGTCGTGCTTCGGGCTCTTCCGGGAGGAGCGCGAGGTGCGCCGCTTCCGCGCCTCGATCTCGCGTGTCGAGCCGGTCGCCCAGGTCGGCGCCGGCGACGTCCTGCTCGGCGGCTTCCTCGCCCAGCGCTTCAACGGCGCCTCGCTCGACGACGCGCTCCGGGCGGCGGTCGGCGCGGCCGCGGCGTCCGTGATGGAACTCGGCGCCGGCCGCTTCGACCCGCGCGAGGCGCAGCGCCTCCTCGGCGGCGTCGAGGTCGTCGAGCTCGACCCAGTCGAGGCCTGAGAACGCCCGCCGGAGGCCCTGGTACTGTGACTCGATGAGCGTCGACTTCCGCCCCGAGGATCTCCAGCGGCTGCTCGACCTCGACCGCAAGTTCTCGCAGGAGGGGCTCACGTTCGACGACGTGCTGCTCGTCCCGGCCGAGTCGCACGTGCTCCCGAACGAGGTCTCGACGCGCACGCGCCTGACGCGCTCGATCGAGCTCGCGATCCCGCTCGTCTCGGCCGCGATGGACACGGTCACCGAGGCTCGCCTGGCGATCGCGCTCGCGCGCGAGGGCGGCATCGGCGTCCTTCACCGCAACCTCTCGATCGAGGCGCAGGTGGCCGAGGTGGACAAGGTGAAGCGCTCCGAGTCGGGGATGATCGTCGAGCCGGTCACGCTTCCGCCCGACGCGCTCGTCCGCGACGCGCTCGAGCTGATGGCCCACTACAAGGTCTCCGGCGTCCCGATCACCGACGCCGCCGGCGTCCTCGTCGGGATCCTGACGAACCGCGACCTGCGCTTCGAGAGCGACGTCGACCAGCCGGTGACCGCGCTGATGACCTCGCGCGACCTCGTCACCGCGCCGGTCGGGACGACGCTCGCGGAGGCGGAGGCGATCCTCCACCGGCACAAGGTGGAGAAGCTCCCGGTGGTGGACGAGCACGGCGTCCTGCGCGGCCTGATCACCGTCAAGGACATCCAGAAGAAGATCGAGTTCCCGCAGGCGACGAAGGACGACCAGGGACGGCTGCGCGTCGCGGCCGCCGTCGGTGTCGGGCCGGACGCGCTCGAGCGGGCGCAGGCGCTGGTCGCCGCGGGGGCGGACGCGATCGTCGTCGACACCGCGCACGGCCACTCCGCCGG
>DASZYW010000318.1:0-3936 GCA_035545195.1 Gaiellaceae bacterium | reverse complement strand
CACCGTCTTCTTCGGGTCGAGCTGCGGCTCCTGCTCCAGCAGGCCGACGGTGGCGTTCGGCGCCAGCTCGGCGATCCCGGAGGAGACCTCCTCGCGGCCGGCCATGATCCGGAGCAGCGTCGACTTGCCGGCGCCGTTCGGCCCGAGGACGCCGATCTTGGCGCCGGGCAGGAAGCTGAGCGAGATGTTCGCCAGCACCTGGCGGTCCGGGCCGTAGAACTTGTCGGCCCGGTACATCGTGAAGACGTATTCGCTGGACATCGGCGCCGGACGATAGCCGTAGGCTTCGCCCGTGAGCTGTCCCTGCTGCACGCCGCCGCCCTCCGAGTACCGGCGCTTCTTCAACCGGAGGATGGCCGGGCTCGAGGAGCGCCGCTACCGGCGCCGCGGCCTTCCCAAGACGGCGCAGGCGCTCGTCCGGCTCGCCGGCGACGTGACCGGCGCCACCGTGCTCGACGTCGGCGGCGGTGTCGGGACGCTCTCGCTGGAGCTGCTCGAACGCGGCGCCGCGCGCGCGACGACGGTGGAGCTCTCCGGCGGCTACGAGGACGCGGCGGCCGAGCTGCTGGCGGAGCACCACCTCGCCGAGCGGGCCGAGCGTCGCGTGGGCGACTTCGTCGAGCAGGCGGGGCTCGTCGAGCCGCACGACGTCGTCGTCATGCATCGCGTCGTCTGCTGCTACCCCGACGCCGACGCGCTCGTCGGGCGCGCCGCCGAGCACGCGCTCGCGAGCCTGCTCCTCGTCTATCCGCGCGAGCGGGGGCTGACGCGGATCGGCGTCCGCGCGGTCAACCTCTGGCTGCGTCTCACCGGCTGCGGCTTCCGGACGTACGTCCACCCGGTCGCGCGCATCGTCGCCGCGGCCGAGCGCGCCGGGATGCGGCTCGACAGCCGTGCGGCGCAGGGCGCGATCTGGGAGAGCGCCGCGTTCATTCGCGCCTCCAGCGGCTAGCGCTCGGCGGGACGGGCCGCGAGGAGCCCGCGCAGCCGCGCGACGAGCTCGCCCGACCGGAACGGCTTCTGGAGGAAGTCGACGCTCTGCTCCGCCAGCTGCGAGACGTCGAGCTCGGCGTAGCCGCTCATCAGCAGCACCGGCACCGTGCTGCCACGCGCACGCAGCTCCTCGACGACCTCGACGCCGCTGATCCCGCGCATCGTCACGTCGATCAGGATCGCGCCGACGTCCTCCCGCGCGGCGACGACCTCGAGCGCCTCCTCGCCGGAGGCGGCGGTGAGGACGGAGAAGCCCCACGACTCGAGCGTCCGCCCAGTCGTGTCGCGGACCATCGGCTCGTCGTCGACGACCAGCACGGGGCCGGTCTCGACCTTCGTCGCGCCGTGGTCGCCGTTCGCCGTCGGGCCGGTCGCGCGCATCGGCGAGAGCGGGAGGTACATCGTGACGACGGTCCCGATGCCCGGCTTCGTCTCGACCGCGAGCGCCCCGCCGTGGCCGCGCACGATGCCGAGCGCCGCCGCCAGCCCGAGGCCGCGACCGGTGAACTTGGTGGAGAAGTACGGCTCGAAGATCTTGTCCCGCGTCTCGGCGTCCATGCCCACGCCCTGGTCGGCCACCTCGAGGAAGGCGTAGCGGCCGGGCTCGAGCTCGGCGCCGACCAGCGAGCGGACGGCGAGAGCGCCGAGCCGCCGCGTGCCGGTGCGGACGCTGACGGTGCCGGGCGCACCCTCGAACGCCTCGGACGCGTTGGTGACGAGGTTGACGAGCACCTGGCGCAGCTCGGTGCCGTCGGCCTCGACGACGGCCGAGGCGCGATCCGGCCGGAAGACGACGCCGGTGCTCTTGGCGACGAGGCTGGCGAAGAGCGGGAGCATGCTCTCGACGAGGTCGCGCAGCTCCATCCGCTCGACGACGAACCGGCCCTTCCCCGAGTACGCGAGCAGCTGGCGGGAGAGGGCGGCGGCGCGCTGCGCGGCGAGCTCGATCTGCTCCAGCGAGTCGAAGGCGGGCGAGCCCTCGTGGAGCCCCTGCCGCGCGAGCTCCGCGTTGCCGAGCACGCCGACGAGCAGGTTGTTGAGGTCGTGCGCGATCCCACCCGCGAGCACGACGAGGCTCTCCAGCTTCTGCGCCTGCTGGATGCGCTCGCTCAGCTCGCGCGCCATCGCGGCGCGCAGCATCGTCTCGGCCGACTGCGCGAGGTTCTGCCCCAGCTCCTGGCAGAGGAGCGTGAAGCCGCGCGGCGCGACCCGTGTGTGGACGAGCAGCATCGACGCGATCTCGCCGATCGGGAGCAGGTACCAGGAGGTGGGGCGGAGCGTGTCGAGCGGCGGCGGCAGCGGCCGCTCGTCGGCCTGCTGGACGCAGACCGCGACCGCGGCCGGCTGCGCGGCGAGCCCGCGCACCGCCTGCGCGAGCATCTCGTCGGTCGCGTCGAGGCGGACGTCACGGCGAGTCGCGACGGCGACGCCGGGCTGGTCGCGGACGACGAGCACGCACGCTTCGCACGAGAGCGCGTCGGCGGCGTGCTCGGCGATGTGCTGCATCACGCCGGCGAGATCGGTCTCGCCGCAGTGGAGGAGGTTGCGGACGCCGTGCAGGACCTCGAGCTCGTCCGCCAGCCGCTTCGCCGGCGACACGTGGTGGATGTGGGCGGCGACCGCCTCCCCGGCCTCGAAGAAACGCTCGTCGGAGACCTGGGCGAGCGGCCCGTCCGGGTGGCCGAAGACGGCGAGCACGTCGTGGGTGACGGGCACGAGCGCGGCGGCGCGCGCCCAGTAGGGGCCGAAGACGCGGTGCGCGTCCTCCCAGTTGCGGCGCAGTGTCTGCCCGCCCTCCAGCGCCTCCTCGGCGAGCGGCTCCTCGCCGATCACGAGCTCGACGATCCCGGCCCAGCCCTCGCCGCGACCGGCGCCCCCGTAGTGGACGAACCGCGTCGGCGAGACGCGGCGGAAGAGAAACAGGTCGCGAGCGCCCACCCCGTCGGTGGCGCGCGCAATCCTGGCCTGGGCGTCCGTCAGGACCGCGGTCACCGGCTCATCATCGGCACTTTATGCGCGCGCCTGAACCTGCCGTCAACCCCGGCCCGACAGCGCGAACACCGCGTCGGTCCCGCCGCCGGCGACGAGGATCCGCCCGCCGAGAACGACGGCCGACGGATCCGTGAGGGAGACCGGCAGGGTCGCCGCGGTCCACACCGCGCCGGACGACGGGTCGACGCCGAGCACCCGCCTCCCGCCGATCAGATAGAGCGAGCCGTCGAGGGCGGCGAGCGCCGCGTGCGCCTCGGGCGCAGGCAGGGTCGCGATCCGGCGCGGCGCTCCCCCCGGACGCACCGCGTAGACCGCGTCGCCCGTCCCCGCCGTCGTGATCCCGCCCGCGACGTAGATCGTCGACCCGAGCGCGGCGACGCCTGCGTAGCGCGTCCCCTGCGGCAGCCGCGCCACGACGGCGCCGCCCGGATAGCGCAGGATCGCGGAGGCGTAGCGCGAGCCGGTGTAGCCGCCGACGAGATAGGCGCGTCCTCCGAGCGACACCGCGCCGAGGTCGGAGAGCGGCTCCGCGAGCGGCTTCGCGGCCGTCGCCCGGCCGCTCAGCGAGACCCGGGTGACTGCGGGCACCGACGACGCCTGTCCGCCGCCGAAGAGCCGGACGGCGCCGCCGACGAGCACTGCGGCAGCGTCGTGCGTCGGCGCCGGCAGGCGGCCGACGACGCGGAGGCGGCCGGGCGCCCCGGCGAGGATCGAGTCCACGGAGGCGCCGTTCCGCTCGCCGCCGAGCACCATCATCCGCCCGCCCGGGAGCGCGACCGCCGCCGCCTTCGCGAGCGCGCCGCCCGGCAGGGAGCCCACGCGGCGCACGCTCAGGCGAGGACGAGCTTGTAACAGTCTGTTACTTGCGACGGCGGGGAGCAGGTCGAGCCCGTCCGGCTTGTTCAGGTAGCCCGGCGACCGGCCGGGCCGGTTCAGGTGCCCGTACGACCA
>DASZYW010000317.1:0-14923 GCA_035545195.1 Gaiellaceae bacterium | reverse complement strand
GCCCGCTCGAGGTCGTCGAGGATCGGCAGCAGCTCGAGCACGAGCCGCTCGTTCGCGTGCGCGACGTACTCCTCGCGCTCGCGCGCGACGCGCTTCTTGTAGTTCTCGAAGTCGGCGGCCAGGCGCAGTAGCCTGTCCTCGAGAGCGGCGGCCTCGCCGTCGCCGCTCTCGACCGTCTCCTCCGTCTGCTCTTCCTGCTGGAGCGGCTCCTCCGTCATTACGACGTCTTCGCCTCCTCGTCGACGACCTCGTACTCGCCCTCCTCGACGACCTCGTCGTCGGAGACTGAGCCGCCGTCGCCGCCGGCCGCGCCTGCCTGAGCCTGCGCGGTCGCCTGGGCGTAGACCGCCTCGGCGAGCTTGTGGGACGCGTCCTGCAGCTCCTGCGTCTTGGCGCGGATCGCAGCGACGTCGTCGCCCTCGAGCGACTGGCGCAGCTCCATGATCCGGCCCTCGATCGTCGAGGCCTCGGACTCCTCCAGCTTGTCGCGGTGCTCCTTGAGCGAGCGCTCGGTCTGGTAGGCGAGCGTCTCCGCCTGGTTCTTCGCGTCCGCGACCTCGCGCAGCCGGTGCGCCTCGTCCGCGTGGGACTCGGCGTTACGGATCATCTCCTGCACCTCGTTCTCGGAGAGGCCGGAGCCGCCCTCGATCTTGATCTGCTGCTGGTTCCCCGTGCCCATGTCCTTCGCGGTCACGTGGATGATCCCGTTCGCGTCGATGTCGAAGCCGACCTCGATCTGCGGCATGCCCCTCGGCGCCGGCGGGATGCCGACGAGCTGGAACTTGCCGAGCGTCTTGTTGTAGGCGGCCATCTCCGACTCACCCTGGAGGACGTGCACCTCGACAGAGGGCTGGTTGTCCTCGGCGGTCGTGAAGACCTCCGCCTTCTTGGTCGGGATCGTCGTGTTGCGCTCGATCAGCTTCGTCATCACGCCGCCCTTCGTCTCGATCCCGAGCGAGAGCGGGGTGACGTCGAGCAGGAGGATGTCCTTGACCTCGCCCTTGAGCACGCCGGCCTGCAGGGCGGCGCCGACGGCGACGACCTCGTCCGGGTTGACGCCCTTGTGCGGGTCCTTGCCGACGATCTGCTTGACCTTCTCCTGCACGGCGGGCATGCGGGTCATGCCGCCGACGAGGACGACGTGGTCGATCTTGGACGGGTCGAGCCCCGCGTCGGCGAGCGACTGCTTCGTCGGGCCGACGGTGCGCTCGAGCAGGTCGGCCGTGATCTCCTCGAGCTTCGCCCGTGTGAGCTGCAGGTCGAGGTGCTTCGGGCCGTCCTGGGTCGCCGTGATGAACGGCAGGTTGATCTGCGTCGTCATCGTCGACGAGAGCTCGATCTTCGCCTTCTCGGCCGCCTCGTAGAGGCGCTGGAGCGCCATCCGGTCGGCGGCGAGGTCGATTCCCTGGTCCTTCTTGAACTCGCCGACCATCCAGTCGACGACCGCCTTGTCGAAGTTGTCGCCGCCGAGGTGGTTGTCGCCGGCGGTGGACTTGACCTCGAAGACGCCGTCGCCGAGCTCGAGCACCGACACGTCGAACGTGCCGCCGCCGAGGTCGAAGACGAGGATCGTCTGGTCGGCGCCCTCCTTGTCGAGCCCGTACGCGAGCGCGGCCGCGGTCGGCTCGTTGATGATCCGCAGCACGTTGAGGCCGGCGATCTTGCCGGCGTCCTTCGTCGCCTCGCGCTGCGCGTTGTTGAAGTAGGCGGGCACCGTGATCACCGCGTCGGTGACCGGCTCGCCGAGGTACGCCTCGGCGTCCGCCTTCAGCTTCTGGAGGATCATCGCGCTGATCTCCGGCGGGGCGTACTCCTTGCCCTCCGCCGTAACGCGCACGTCGCCGTTCGGGCCCTGGACGACCTCGTACGGGACGATCGTCATCTCCTCGTTCACCTCGGAGAACTTGCGGCCCATGAAGCGCTTGATCGAGAAGATCGTGTTCGTGGGGTTGGTCACCTGCTGCCGCCGCGCGGGGGCGCCGACGAGCCGCTGGCCGTCCTTCGTGAACGCGACGACGGACGGCGTGGTGCGCCCGCCCTCGGCGTTCGGGATGACGGCCGGCTCGCCGCCCTCGAGCACGGCCATGCACGAGTTCGTCGTGCCCAGGTCGATGCCGATGGTCTTTGCCATGTGGTCTGCTTGCCTCCTGATTGAGAAAATCTGAGCCGAGTTATAGCAGATATTTGGGCTCTCTGCGGAGGTAGTCTCGGCCGATGCGGCTCCTGCTCGCGGCGCTCGTGGCGGCTTCCGGAATCGCGCCGAACGCGCTTCCGCTCGGCGACGGGCACCTCTCCTCGACGCCCGCCCGCGGCACGGTGCTGAACTGCCAGAGCCCGCCCGGCGGACCCGGCGGAGGCGCGAGCGGACCGACGCCGTGGATCCACGGCTCGACCTGGGACTCGACCGCCAAGCCGTCGGTCTCCGGCTCCGTGCGCTGGCGGCAGGCGTCGTACTCGACCCGTGTCTCCGGCGCGAGACGGACGATCACGATCGGCGGCGTCCCGACGAGCTTCGCGACCGGCGCCTTCCCGATCGCGCCGAGCGATCCCGCCTACGCGTACGACCGCAACCCGAACTCGATCCGGCCGCGGCGCATGACCTTCGTCGTGCCGGCGAGCCCGAAGAAGAAGGCGAGCGCGAGCTGCCTGCCGCTCGGCCCGATCGGCGTCTCGACCTCCGGCGTCGCGATCTACGACGCGCTCGACGCGGAGAACCGCGACGCCGTCGCCCACGAGGTGCTGGACGCGTGCGGCGGCCATCCCGACCAGTCCGGCACGTATCACCTGCACCGCATCTCGCCGTGCGTCGTCGCGAAGGCGAAGGGCTCGGCGACGCTCGTCGGCTACGCGCTGGACGGCTTCGGCATCTACGTCGAGCGCGACGCGTCCGGCGCGCTCCTGACGAACTCCGCACTCGACGCATGCCACGGCCGCACCTCGGTCGTCCCGTGGAACGGCAGGCGCGTGCGGATCTACCACTACGACGCGACGCTCGAGTACCCGTACACGCTCGGCTGCTTCCGCGGGGCGACCGGCACCGTCCACTGATTCGGCATCTGCTACTATTCAACAGTAAAGTTGAATAGTGGTAGATGATCCTTCCGCACCCCATCCCCAACGAGCTCGTCGACCTGATCGCCCGGCGCTTCCGCGCGATCGGCGAGCCGGCCCGGATCCGGATCCTCGACCGCTTGCGCGGCGGCGAGGCGACGGTGAACGACCTCGCGGACGCGCTCGCGATGTCCCAGCAGAACGTGTCCAAGCACCTGGCGGTGCTCGCCGACGCGGGGATCCTGGGGCGGCGCAAGGACGGGACACGCGTCTACTACGCGATCGCCGACGAGCGGGTGCTCGGCCTCTGCGAGGACGTCTGCGGCTCCGTGCAGGCTCAGCTCGCGACGCTGCACGCGCTCGTCGCAGGAGGAACGAGATGACGAACGCAACCACCGAGAGCTTCGACACCGACGTGATCGAGCGCTCCCGCGACCTCCCCGTCGTGGTCGACTTCTGGGCCGCCTGGTGCGGGCCTTGCCGCGCGCTCGGCCCGGCGATCGAGAGCGAGGTCGCCAAGCGCGAGGGCCGGCTCGAGCTCGTGAAGGTCGACGTCGACGCCGAGAACGCCCTGGCCGCCCGCTACGGGATCCAGAGCATCCCGACCGTGGCCGTCTTCCGCGACGGCGAGCCGGTCACCGGGTTCATCGGCGCCTACCCCGCCCCCGCGATCGGCACGTTCTTCGACGAGCTGCTCGAAAAGGAGGAGGCGACGGCATGAGCATGAGCGCGAGCGCCCGGATGGTGCCCGGCACCCTCCGCAGCGAGGTCAGCGTCCGCGACGGCCGCTTCCGGCTCCTCACCGACGAGCCGGAGGAGGTCGGCGGCGGCGACGCGGCGCTGATGCCGCACGAGCTCCTCCCCGCCGCCGTCGCCGCGTGCGTGGCGACGACGCTGGCGATGTACGCCCGCCACAAGGGCTGGGAGCTCGGCGAGGTCGCGACCGACGTCGACTACGACGCGAAGGAGCACCGCTTCGGCGTCCGGATCCGGCTCGGCGCGCAGCTCGACGAGGAGCAGCTCGCCCGGCTCGAGAAGGTCGCCGCGTCGTGCGCCGTCCGCCGCTCGATCGAGAGCGACGTCGTCTTTGACGAGCAATTCGTGGTCTAGCGGTAGATCCCGATCAGGGCGCCGCCGGCGACGATCGCGAGCGTCCCGAGCAGCAGCCGCCGGCCCACCACCTCGGTGTGGCGGATCAACAGCAGCGCGAGCAGGACGCCGAACAGCGACTCCGTCGCGACGAGCGGCGAGACGACCGTCACGCGGCCGCGGTAGTACGCCTCGAAGAGCGCGACGTACGAGCAGCCGAAGAGGACGCCGACCCCGACGAACGGCCACACGCCTCGCAGGCTCTTCACGCGCGGGCCGAGGACGAGCGCGACGACCACGAGCCCACCGAGCAGCGCTGCGGCCGCAGCGACCGCGGGCGGCGTCGACGTGCTGCCCGAGAGCCAGCGCACGAGGTTGTCGCGAGCCGAGAAGAGGATCGTGACGAGAAAGGCGTAGAGCAGCCCGACCGCGCGCAGGTGAGCGGGCCTCCCCCGCTCCCGCGCGAGCTCGACGCCGCCGGCGACGATCAGGACCGCGCCGACGAGCAGCGGCGCGCTCAGCGGCTCCCCGAGCAGGACGAGCGCGATCGTCACCGAGACGAGCGGCGCGACGCCGAAGACGACCGAGGCGCGCGAGGCGCCCACTTCGCGGATCGCGAGCGTCACGAGCAGCTGCCCGATCCCCGGCTGGAGCAGGCCGGCGAGCGCGAACGGCCAGGCGCTGCCGGCGTGGATCCCGCGCGCCGGCGCCTCGGCGGCGACCGCCACAAGCGCGACCGCGCACGCGCCGGCGACCGTGGCCAGGGTCGCGAGCGCCGCGTCGGGATTGCGCGCGAGCCCCATCCGGATCCCGACGCTCATCCCGCCGAAGCAGACGGCGGAGACGAGCGAGAGCGCGACCGCGGTCACGCGGCGACGCTACCGGCCCTTCCGGCCATCACGAACTCGTGACCGACACGTCACGGTGTCTGACACCGAGACGTGTCCGCGCGGGACACGCGCACCGCAGGCAGACGGCGCCGCTCACGCGGGACATGGCCGCACGGACCGTGACGGAGTCGTGACGGTCGCCGTCACGAACCGGAGAGCTCGGCGGCGGGCGCCGCGCCCACGGCGGCGACGACGCGCGGCGCGCGCGAGAAGAGCGGGATGAAGACGTGCGCGAGCGGGCCGATCCCGACGGCGTACAGCAGGGTGCCGACGCCGACGGTGCCGCCGAGCAGGAAGCCGGTCACGAGCACCGTCACCTCGAGACAGGTGCGGACGACGCGGATCGAGTGCCCGCGCGCCGCGATTCCGGTCATCAGCCCATCGCGCGGACCTGGCCCGAGGCCGGCGCCGATGTACGCGCCGGTGGCGACGCCGTTCAGGAAGACGCCGGAGACGAGCAGGACGATCCGCCACGCGAGCGAGTGCGGCGGGTGGAGGACGGAGAGGACGACGTCCATCGTCCCGCCGATCAGGAGCACGTTCAGCACCGTGCCGATCCCGGGCCGCTGGCGCAGCGGGATCCAGAAGAGCAGCACGATCAGGCCGACGAGGATCGACCACGTGCCGATCGCGAGCGGAGTGTGCTTCGCGAGCCCCTGGTGGAGCACGTCCCACGGCGAGAGCCCCAGCTTTGCCAGCACGAGCAACGAGGCGCTCGCGCCGTAGAGCACGAGCGCGGCCAACAGTTGCCCCAGCCGCCCGACCATCCCGCGAACGTACACTCGCCGTGATGGCGGCCGCATCCGAGCTCGCGGCGCTGCTGGCGGAGGACGCGGCGGCGCGACTCCTCCGCTACGTGCGCATCGACACCCAATCCGACGAGGACTCGGAGGAGTACCCGAGCACCGCGAAGCAGCTCGACCTGCTCCGGCTCCTCCTCGACGAGCTGCGCGACCTCGGCCTCGAGGACGCCGCGATCGACGAGCACGGCTACGTCACCGCGACGATCCCGCCGACGGTCGGGCACGAGGTTCCCGCGATCGCGTTCTTCGCGCACGTCGACACGGCGCGCGAGGTGAGCGGCGCCGGCGTCGCCCCGCAGCGCATCCGCTACGAGGGCGGCGAGATCCCGCTCGGCGACTCCGGCCAGGCGATCCGGCCGAGCGAGTCGCCGCAGCTCGAGAGCCACGTCGGCCACGAGCTGATCACCACCGACGGGACGACGCTGCTCGGCGCCGACGACAAGGCCGGCATCGCCGAGATCATGGCCGCCGCCGCGTTCCTCGTCGCCAACCCGGACGCTCCGCACGGGCCGGTGAAGATCGCCTTCAACCCGGACGAGGAGATCGGCCGCGGCGTCGTCCACTTCCCGGTCGAGAGCTTCGGCGCGGTCTGCGCGTACACCGTCGACGGGTCGACCGCCGGCGAGCTCCAGTCGGAGACGTTCTCCGGCGCGCAGGTGCGCATGCGGGTCGTCGGCCGCGCGATCCACCCCGGCTGGGCGAAGGGAGAGCTCGTCAACGCGATCAAGGTCGCCGCCGAGATCGTCGACCGCCTCCCGCACGACGCCCGCTCGCCGGAGACGACGAGCGGCCGCGAGGGCTTCATCCACCCCACGCTCGTGCAGGGCGACTCCTCCGAGGTCGAGCTCCGCTTCATCTGCCGCGACTTCGAGGACGACCAGCTCGACCAGCACGTCGAGTTCCTGCGCGGGATCGCCGCAGAGGTCGAGGCGTCGGAGCCGCGCTGCACGATCGAGGTCGAGTCGCGGATCCAGTACCGCAACATGCGCGACACGCTGGCGAAGCACCCGGAGATCGTCGACAACCTCGAGGAGGCGATCCGCCGCGTCGGGCTCGAGCCGAGACGCACGGCGATCCGCGGCGGCACCGACGGCTCCGTGCTGACCGAGATGGGCCTGCCGACGCCGAACGTCTTCACCGGCGGCCACGACGCGCACAGCGAGCGCGAGTGGATCTGCGTCGAGGACATGGGCCTCGCCGCGGCGACGATCGTCGAGCTGGCGAAGATCTGGGCCGAGTAGCCGTGGCGACCATGCGCGACCTCGACCGGATCGCGCTCGGGCTGCCCGGCGCCGACAAGTCCGAGGAGGACGGGCGGCCGACCTACTCGGTGAACGGCAAGTACTTCTGCTTCCACCGCCGCCCGCGGCCGGACGCGCTCGACGAGCGCGGCGAGCGTCTGACGGACGTGCTCGTCTTCCGGGTCGACGGCCAGGAGACGAAGGAGCTGGTGCTCGCCGACCCGCGCGGGATCTTCTTCACGACGCCGCACTGGAACGGCTACCCGGCGGTGCTGCTTCGGCGCCGCGACCTGAAGCAGCTGAAGGTCGCCGAGCTCCGCGACACGCTCGTCGACGCCTGGCTGACGCGCGTGTCGAAGAAGGTCGCGCGCGAGTGGCTCGAGCAGAACGGCTGACCCGTCGCGCCGCTACTTGCGGCGCGGCAGGACGAGCTTCACGCGGGCCGTGCGCTGCAGAGCCTCGTGGCCGACCGCGAGGTGGACGAGCAGCGTGTCGGAACCGGCCTTCCGGGCCGCCTTCGGCAGCAGAAGCGCGAACGTCTTCTGCTCGACGCCGAGTGCCCGCGTCCACGTCGCGACCTTCTTCTTCCCGCGCCGCAGCGTCACGACCATCTTCGCGGGCAGGGTGGAGCGCACGGTCAGCGCGACGGTGTGCCGCGCTCGCAGGTTGACCGAGCCGGCCGCCTTGAAGTGCAGGAAGCGCAGCGCGGCGACCGTCTTGCTGGCCGGCGTGAGCAGCGCGAACGTCGTCGCGTGCCGCGTGAGCAGATGGACGAAGCCGGTGCTCGTCTCGTACCAGCCGTCGGGCCAGGTCGCGGGAAGCGTCGGCGGGCTCGTGATCTCCGGGATGTCGAACCAGTGGACGCCGTCAGTCGTGTACGCGGGCTTGAAGCCGCCGTCGGGCACGGCGAACGTCAGGTCGAGCGGCTGGTCGAAGTGCGTGATCGCCGACCCGCCGCCGGTCACGGAGAGCTGCACGGCCACGCTCCCGACCGAGAACGTCACGCCGCCGGTCGACGTCGGCGCGATCGTGGCGGTCACCTGCGCCTCGGTCGAGACGGCGCCCTTCGGCACCTCGATGGAGACGGCGTGCGAGCCCGAGCTGACGATGAGGCTCGTCGAGCTGTCGGGTGTGAGGCCGGAGGTCGCGGTCGACGTCGAGCCGGTGCTGCCACCCGTGCCGGAGCCCGGGGTGCCGGTGCCGCCGCTCCCCACCGACTTCGTCGAGGGCGCCGCGGTGACGGTGATCGACTGCCTGGCCGCCGCGGCGGAGTAGCGCACGTCGCCGGCCTGGTCCGCCTCGACCACGCAGATCCCCGGCGCAAGGAAGGAGACGTGCGAACCGTCGACCAGACACGTTCCGGGCGTCGAGCCGTCGCCGTTCGAATACGTCACCGGGATCCCGGAGTCCGCGCTCCCGGTCGCCTCGAGGTCGTACATCCCGCCGACGACCGCGTGCGCGGGCGGCGACGAGAGGAACGAGACGGTCTGACTCCTCCGCTGGCTCTGGTAGGCGAAGTCGCTCGCGTTGTCGTCCGTGTCGACGAGCGTGGCGTCCGACGACCTACGGACGAAGGCGCTCTGAGCGACCGCCGCGCTCCCGGTCGGCACGGGAAGCGCGGTGCCCGAGTACGCGGCAGCCGGCGCCCCGGCGACTCCGGCCTTGTCGGAGACCGTTCCGTCCGAGGCGACGAGCTCGAAGCCGCCCGGGTTCGCGACGATCGAGGGGCCGATCACGTCGTTCGTCGCGAACGGCGCCAGCGAGAACGTGGGCCCGGAGAGCGTGACCTCCTGGTTCGGCGCGAGACTCCCGGGCGGGAGCGTCTCCAGCAGCGGCGTCGACTGGCCTGGCATGAACACGCCGACCTTCCAGCCGTAGAGCGGGATGATCGACGAGGTGACGTTGCGGGCGGTGACGAACCAGTCGCCGCGCCCATCCGGCCCGTAGAGGCGGAAGGAGCTGATCTCGAGCGAGTGCTCGCGCCCCTGCACCGACATCTCGATCGGCTCGGTCGAGACGGAGCCGTCCTCGTCCGTCGCGACGACGCTGAAGTTCCACCTGTTGACCGAGCTCGGCGTCCCCGCGAGCAGGCCGTCGCTCGAGAGCGTCATCCCGTCGGGGACGGAGTCGCCGTCCGCGACCGCGAACGTCGTGTCGTCCGCGGTGGTCGCGAACTGGTACGAGTACGGCGCGTCGAGGTGCGGGTCGGGCGGCGCGTCGTCCGTGAACGTGAACGGCTCCACCTGGATCGCGATCGTCATCGGGATCCCGTTCCCGAAGCCCTGCGGCATCGTGAACGAGACGTCGGTCTCCTGGCCGAGCTCGTCGAGCGGCGGGTCGCCGCTGAGGATGATCGTTCCCGGGTGGTCGTTGTCGACCTCGTACGAGAGCCACGACGGGAGGATGCTGCCGAGGAAGATCGTGTCGTACGGGAAGGCCGTGATCGTCGCGGTGTAGGTGTTCTCCTGGCCCGAGACCCACTGCACCTCGTCCTCGAAGTCGCCGTTCGAGAGGTGCGCTTGCTCGTCGATCTCGAGCGTCAGCGGCTGCGTGACGGTGCCTGCGGCATTGCTGAGCGTGAGCGTCAGGTCGTAGTCGCCGCCGGTGCCGGACACCGGGTCGCCGGTGATCGTCGCCGAGCCGTCGCCGTCGTCGGTGAACGTCATCCCCTCCGGGAGGATCCCGCTCACGCTCATCGTCGGCGCCGGGTAGCCGCTCGCGCACGGCGTCGCGACCCCGTGCCCGCCGTCGACGATGAAGGTCACCGTCGTCTGCGACGGGTTCGGGCTGGTGCAGGAGCCGAAGTCCATCCCGGCGTAGGACGGCGCTTCGTTCACGACCAGCGTCAGGTCCTCGGAGGTCGAGCCGTACGCGTTGGTCGCCGTCACGTGAACCGTGTACGCCCCGCCGCTGCCCACGTCCGGCGTGCCGCCGATCGTCCCCGTGCCGTCCCCGTTGTCGGTCAGCGAGACGCCGCTCGGGAGCCCGGTCGCCGAGAGTGTCGGCACGGGCGAGACGTCCGGGTCGGTGAAGCTCGCCACGTCGAGTGACGCGGACGAGTCGCCGGCGAGGAAGGTCGCCGACGTGTCGCCGAGGAACTGCGGCAGCGGCCCGACGTTCAGCGTCAGCGACTGCGTCGCGGTGTCGACCACGTTCGACGCGGCGACGGTCACCGGATAGGAGAGCTCCGCCGTGTCGGTCGGGGTGCCGCTGAACGTGCCGGTGCCGTCGCCGTGGTCGGTGAACGTGACGCCGGGCGGGAGGTCGCCGATCACGGTCAGCGCCGGCGCCGGGAAGCCGGTGGTCGTGACGTCGAACGAGCCCGCGACTCCCTCGCCGAACGAGGTCGTGTCGTCGCTCGTGATCGCCGGCGTCTGATCGACCTCGATCGTCTGCGTCGTGTCGATCGGGCTGAGGAGGTACGGGAGGCTGACGCTCTCGATCGTGACGGTGTGGATGCCCGCGGTTCCCGCCGTCGGCGTGCCGGAGATCGTCGCCGTGCCGGTGCCGCCCGAGTCGTCGAAGGTCAGGCCGTCGGGGAGCGGATTGCTGGCCAGCGCCAAGCTGTAGCGAGCGACGAAGATCCCGGCCGCGGTGATGTCGAAGCTGCCGCTCTGCCCGACGACGAACGTGGCCGTCGGGTCGTTCGTGAGCACCGGCGGGCTGAAGATCTCCAGGTCGAGGTAGGCGAGCCCCACCGGTGGACCGCCGGACGGCGTGGCCGTCACCTCGACCGCCCAGTAGCCGCCGGCGGAGTCCGCCGGGGTACCCGACAGCGTCGCCGTGCCGTCGCCGTTGTCGTGGAAGGTCAGCCCGCTCGGGAGCTGGCTGGAGGTGGTGAGCGCGGCCGTGTCGTCCGACGACGTGAAGGTGACCGAGGACGCCGTCCCCGACTGGAGGACCGCCGTGTAGAGCAGCAGGCCCGACCCCGGGTCGAGCAGCTGCGTCGTCACCGAGCTCCCCGAGACGGTCACGTTCGGCCCGCCGGTCGGCGAGGTCGTGATCGTGAGGTCCTGCGTCGCGGAGCCTGCCGCGTTCGTCGCCGTCAACGTCACGCGCGTGGTTCCCGAGCCGGAGGGCTGTCCGTAGATCTCGGCGGTGCCGTTGCCCTCGTCGGCGAAGGAGAGCCCGGCCGGCAGGGTGCCGCTGGTGATGCCGATGCTCGGCGTCGGCGCCCCCGAGACGGAGACGTTGAAGCTGCTCGCGTTCGTCGTCACGAAGCTCGCCGACGACGCGCTCAGGAAGGCGGGCGCCGAGCCGACCTGGACCTTCAGCGTCTGTGCGACGACCCCGGCGTCGCTCGACGCCTGCACCGTCAGCGTGTACACGCCCTGCTGGGTCGGCGTCCCGGTGATCGAGCCGTTCGCGTGGGCGCCGTCGACGATCGTCATGCCCGGGATCGAGCCGGTGATCGTGACGTCCGGCTGCGGATAGCCGGTCGCGGTCACGTCGATCGTCTTCGCCACGTCGACCGGGATGAGCGCGCTCGACGAGCTGGTGATCTTCGGCGGGACGTTCAGAACGAGGTCGAAGGTCTGGTCGACGTGCCCCTCGCTGTTCGTGGCGCGCACGGTGATCGGGTACGTGCCGCCTGCGTCGTTCACGTTCGCGTCGCCGTCGATGTTGAGGACGCCGTGCGAGTCGGTGGCGATGCCCACGCCGGAGGGGAACGCCCCCGAGACGTAGGAGAGCGTCGGGGCGGGCTGGCCGTTCGCGCTGAAGGCGAAGTAGCCGGTGACGCCGGCGGTGAACGTCGTCGTGCTCGGAGACGTGAAGGTCGGCGGCGCGGCGAAGGTGACGTTGATGTACGGGCTGAGCGTGATGGTGTCGTTCGGGTCCAGCCCGTCCGCGATCGTGTAGTGCAGCGGCTTCTGCACCTGGTAGACGTTCGAGCTCAGGTCGTAGGTGTGGGTCGCGGTGAACTGCCAGAGCTGGTCGCAGCCGCCGGTCGCGCCGTAGTGGATCGAGAGCGCCGACGTTCCCGACTCCGCGGTCGCCGTGTCGACCGTCCCGTCGCCCCAGTCGAAGCTGACGTGCGGGTCGGCGTACCGGCCCGCCGAGGTCTTGACGCAGCCCGTGAACGTGACCGGGTCTCCGTTCTGGACGGGGCCGTAGACGGCGAGGCCGGCCGAGCCGATGTTCGAGGTGATCCCGGTCAGGCTCGGCGCGGTGCCGACCACGGTCTGCTCCTGCGTCGAGGTGCGCGAGTGCCCGTACTGGTCGAGCGTGGTCAGCAGGATGTGGTACGTGCCCGGCGCCGGCCACGTGTAGTCCACGGACTTCCCGGTCAGCGTCACCGTCGGGTGCCCGTGGAAGGCGGAGTCGGAGTCGGGCGTGCAGGTGTCGCCGTACGCACAGCGCGACTCGATCTTCCACGTGTAGGTGGTGGCGGCCCCGTACGGATGGTCGAGCGGGTCGGTCAGCGTCACCGTGTCGCCGACGTGGAGGCCGCCGTTGGGGTACGTGTTGGCGGCCGAGTTCGCCGTCCAGCCGAACTGGTTGTTCACGTTGATCACGGCCGGCGCGCCCGTGTCCGGCTTGAGGACGAGCCGCACCTTGAAGTACGGCGGCTTGAGCGAGCCGTCGCTCGGGTAGTACGTCCGCTCCTCGGTGAAGCCGCCGTTCGTGTACACGTCGGTCGTGTAGCTCGGCGTGACGCCGCCCGCACCGACGAGCGCGAAGATCACGTTCGTCTGCTGGCAGGCGAGCGTCTCGGTACAGCCGTCGAGGCTGGCGTCGTAGCCGCTGACGTCGATGCTCCCGGGGCTCGGGAAGTCGAGGAACTGGCTGCCGTCCACGAGCGCGACGCGCGGATGGCCCGACCAGTCGTAGTAGTGCAGCTCGCCCGACGGCACCCAGCCCGAGAGACCCGCGAGGTGGTCGTCCGACTCCGAGCCGATCTGGTGCCAGATCTGCCCGCTGTAGTAGTCGAAGTTCTCGGACGGCGCGCCGAGGCTGCCCTGGTCGATCCCGAGCGGCCAGGTCAGGAGCTGGACCGTCGGGTTGAACTCCGTGTAGCGCGTCGTGCCGCTGTCGTCCGCGAACTCCTCCTCGAACACGCTGCCGTCGTTCGGCGGCGAGCTCGTGACGTGCCCGGAGGTGCCGATCGAGGGCGCCGGGAGCCGGAGCTGCGCGGCGAAGTCCTCGAAGACCGACGCGTAGCCGCCGCCGTCCCCGTTCTCGACCAGGTCGGCGAGCTCCTGCGCGTCGGCCGAGTCGATGTTGGCCTGGAGCTGTTGCGGGATCTTCGCCTCTTCGACGACCTTGATCGTCTCCTGGATGAGCACGGCCGCTGCGATGCCGACGATGAAGAACGGCCCGCTGAGCGACTCGGCGCCGAGGCTTGCAGCCGCCTCGCCGGAGGCCTCGATCCCGGCGTCGGTGAGATCCTCGCCGGCCAGGCTCGCGTCTTCCTCGAGCGCGACGTCCGGCGCCTCGTTCTCGGCCTCGAGCGTGTCCTCCTCCTCCAGCGCGTCCGTCTGTCTCGAGGCCTTCTGGATCTTGGCGCGCGCGCGAATGTTCGCACGCTGAACGCGTTGCTTCTCGAACGGACGGACCATCCCGACGTACTTCGAGAAGACGTCCGGGGCGAGGTTCTGGAGCACCGGCCCGATCGCGCCGAGCAGGCCCGCGCTCCACGTCGCCTGCGACTCGAGGATCCGTTCCGTCGCGATCTTCTGGTACGTCGAGCCGCCGAAGCTGCCGCTCGTGTACAGATCCTTGTTGGCGTCGTACTCGCCCATCTCGACCAGTTCGGTGAAGGAGGGCGGCGACGGGCCTGCGAAGAGCGCGGAGAGCCCGCCGCTGCAGGCGGGATCGCTCGGCGCGTCGAAGGTGAAGAGCTGCGGGTCGGGCGTCTGGTACGTGCACGGCGCCTGCTGCCAGCGGTTGTACTCGTCCTGCGCCTTGTGCGCCGCGTCCTCGCGCGCGTTGTTCACCTTGCCGCGCAGCCAGTCGTAGGCGCCGTTCTCGTTCGCCGTGAGGGAGGACGGATTGTTCTTGTGCGCGTCGGCGATCTGCAGGAGCAGCGCCCAGAGGATCCCGGCGATCTCGTACTGGCCGGCCTGCGTGATCCGCGGGTCGCCCAGCGGCAGCCCGTGGCTGCCGGCGTACATGACGTAGGCGTCGTTCTCGAGCTCCTCGACGCCGCAGAGCTGCGGGTCGGGGCCGAGGTAGATCCCGCTGAAGTGGACGAGCGAGTCGTAGACGTTCAGGCCGCAGACGTCGAGATCGGCGAGGGCGGTCTGCGGCTGCGTCCCCACGACGCCGACGACGATCGCGAGCGCGACGAGCAGGACGACTCCGCAGCGCACGAGCACGCGCTTGGTCACGACATGCTCCGCAGCTTCGGTACCGCCCCGTCCACCCGTTTCGCAACCTATACCTCGGACCCCGCTTTGCCTAGTTCCGCGAGGGGTACGCTGGCCTCGTGGAGCATCTGCTCGACCGCCTCGGCCGCCCGCTCGAGACGCTGCGGATCTCGATCACCGACCGCTGCAACTTCCGCTGCGTCTACTGCATGCCGAAGGAGGTCTTCGGGCGCGACTACGTCTTCCTCGAGCGCAGGCAGCTGCTCTCGTTCGAGGAGATCGGCCGCCTCGCACGCGTGTTCGCCCGCCTCGGCGTGCGCACGATCCGGCTCACCGGCGGGGAGCCGCTCGTGCGCCGCGACGTCGAGCGGCTCGTCGCCGATCTCGCGAGCGTCGACGGGATCGAGCTGGCGCTGACGACGAACGGGTCGCTGCTGCCGCAGAAGGCGCAGGCGCTCGCCGACGCCGGCCTCGGCCGCGTCACGGTCAGCCTCGACTCGCTGGACGAGGACGCGTTCCGCCGCCTCAACGACGTCGAC
>DASZYW010000316.1:0-3897 GCA_035545195.1 Gaiellaceae bacterium | reverse complement strand
CGCACGTCCCTGCGTACGATGGGTGCTCTGCTTCGCCCGGCTTCCCTTCTCATCTGCGGCGTCGTCGCGGGCCTCGTGCTCGCGACCGGCGGTGCGTCGGCGCGCGTCGCGGGCGGGGACGGGCCCCTCGTCGAGGTCGTCGTCACGCTGCCGCAGGCGCCACTTGCGCGCGCGGTCGCGGACGACCGCTCGCTCGAGTCGGTTCGCACCCGCGCCGGCGTCGACATCCGCAAGCCGGCGGCCGCGAGCTACCTGCGCAGCCTCGCCGCGGCGCAGCGCACGCTCGCCGCCCGGGTCGAGACGACGATTCCGGGAGCCTCGATCCGCTGGCACTACGCGACCGCGCTGGACGGGATCTCGGTCGTGCTCCCCCGCTCCCAGCTCTCACGGCTCGCCGCGCTCCCGGGCGCGACGGTGTGGCCGACCGTCACCTACCACGATCTCTCGCCGCAGGTCGCGAAAGCCGCGGCGGACGACGTGACGCCCGGCCTGATCGGCGCGTCGCAGCTCTGGGGGCCGGACCTCGCCACCGCGGGCCAGGGGATCAAGATCGCGATCGTCGACGACGGGATCGACCAGACCCACGTCTTCTTCGACCCGACGGGCTACGCGTACCCGCCCGGCTTCCCGAAGGGGAACACCGCCTACACGACGCCGAAGGTGATCGTCGCGCGCGCCTTCCCCTCGCCGTCGACGAGCTGGAAGTACGCGGCCACGCCGTTCGACCCGACCTACTCCGACCACGCGACTCACGTCGCCGGGATCGCCGCAGGCGACTACGACACGCTGGCGAACAGCAGCCGCGGCAAGGTGCGCGTCTCGGGGATCGCGCCGAAGGCGTACCTCGGCAACTACAAGGTGCTCACGGTGCCGACCGACGACTACGGCCTCGACGGCAACGGCCCCGAGATCGCGAAGGGGATCGACCAGGCCGTCGCCGACGGGATGAACGTGATCAACCTCTCCCTCGGCGAGCCGGAGATCGAGCCCTCGCGCGACGTCGTCGTGACGGCGCTCGAGAACGCGGCCGCCGCAGGCGTCGTCTCCACGATCGCCGCCAACAACGAGTACACCGACTGGGGACGCGGCTCGATCAGCTCACCGGGGAACGCCCCGGACGCGATCACCGTCGCCGCGTCGACGGAGTCCGGCCCGCCGGACGAGATCGCCTACTTCTCGTCGGCCGGCCCGACGCCGCTCTCGCTCCTGCTCAAGCCGGACGTGACCGCGCCGGGCGTCAGCGTCCTCTCCTCCGTGCCGGGCGACAACTGGGCGGCCTGGGACGGGACGAGCATGGCCGCCCCGCACGCCGCCGGCGCCGCCGCGCTCCTTCTCCAGCGACACCCGACCTGGACGCCGGCGGAGGTGAAGTCCGCGCTCGAGACGACCGGCGACCCGGTCCACGGGGAGGGCTCGACGGCCGAGCTCGGCCCCGCGCGCGAGGGCGGCGGGAGGATCGACCTCGTCCGCGCCGACCAGCCGCTGATCTTCGCCACGCCGCAGAACCTCTCCTGGGGGCTCGTCAAGGACGGCTTCTCGGGGACGAAGACCGTGGCGATCACCGACGCGGGGGGCGGCGCCGCGCCGTGGACGATGTCGGTCGTGACGCAGTCCTCGCCTGCAGGCGTCTCCGTCGCGCCGACGGCCGCGACGGTCTCGGCCGGCGAGAACCTCGGCGTCGCGTTGACCGTCGCGAAGAACGCCCCCGAGGGCGACGCGAGCGGCTGGATCGTCCTCACCCGGGGCGCCGACGTGCGCCGCATCCCCTTCTGGCTCCACGTCGAGATCCCGAAGCTCGGGCTCGACCCGCACACGACGCTCACGAAGCCGGGCCTCTACCACGGCGACACGAAGGGGAAGGCGTCGCGGGTCTCGACGTATCGCTGGCCCGACAAGGGACTCGCGTCCGGCGTCCCCACGGCGCTCGGCGGCCCGGAGCAGGTCTACCGCTTCACGCTCAGGAAGCGCGTCGCCAACTTCGGCGTCGTCGTCGTCTCACGCGGGAGCGGCGTGACGGTCTCGCCGAGGATCGTCAAGGCGGGGGACGAGAACCGCCTCGCGGGCAACACCGCGATCCCGGCGACGCAGAACCCCTACGTCGGCATCCCGGTGCCGGACCCGGTCGTCGGAGCGGTGCTCCCGATCGCCGGCGCCTACGACATCGTGTTCGACACGCCGACCGGCGCGAAGCCGGGCACGTTCACGTTCCGCTTCTGGGTCAACGACACGACACCGCCTGCGATCAGGCTCCTGACCCCGGCGGTCGCGGCGGGGACGCCGATCCGGTTCTCGGTCACCGACGCGGGCTCTGGCGTCGACCCGGGCTCGATCAGGGTGCTGCGCGACGGGTCGCGGACGGCGTTCTCCTACAAGGCCGGAACGGTCTCGATCGACACCGCGACCCTCAAGGCGGGCGCGCACCAGTTCACGCTCGACGCCTCGGACTACCAGGAGACGCGCAACATGGAGGACGTCGGGCCGGTGCTCCCGAACACGCGCGCGCTCACCGTCACGGTGAACGTCTCCTAGCGGCCGCGACGCTCGCGCTCGTCGAGCGTCGGCAGCTTGGCGAGATCGCGCTCGACGCTCGCCGCGAAATCGTCCACCTCGTCGCGCACGACGCGCAGGCTCGACTTGCGCTTGCGCCTCGCGCGATCGCGGCGCTGCCGCGTCTCGAAACCGAAGCGCTGCGAGGCTCGCGGCCACTCGGCGCCGGCGACCACCACGACGGCGAGCGCGAGCAGGGCGATGTACAGCCAGCTCACGGGCCGAGTGTACCCGGGCGCTAGCTCAGCGCAACGCCCTGCAGCTGTGCGAGCTTGCGCCGCAGGTAGGCGAGATAGGGATCCGGGTCGAGCGGGCCGCCGACCACGCGCTCGAGCAGCTCGGTCGGCTCGAAGACGCGGCCCCAGCGGTGGACGTGCTCGCGCAGCCACTCGCGGAGCGGCCCGAACTCGCCGCGCTCGAACTGCGCGTCGAGGTCGCCGAGGTCGTCCTCCGCCCGCTGCCACAGCTGCACCGAGAGGACGTTCCCCAGCGCGTACGTCGGGAAGTAGCCGAACAGGATCTCCGGCCAGTGCACGTCCTGGAGGACGCCCTCCACCGCCGTCGGCGGCTGCAGGCCGAGGTACTCGCGCATCTTCGCGTCGAACGCCTCGGGCAGGTCGCGCGGCGTGACCGCGCCGGCCAGTAGGTCCCGCTCCAGCTCGAAGCGCAGGATGATGTGGAGGCAGTACGTGACCTCGTCCGCGTCGACGCGGCGCAGCGTCGGCTCCACCTTGTTCAGCGCCCGGTGGAACGTCTCCAGCGGAACGCCGCCGAGCGCCGGGAACGCCTCCTGCATCCGCGGGTAGAAGTGCCGCCACGTCGCGGCGTTGCGGCCGACGAGGTTCTCCCACATCCGGCTCTGCGACTCGTGGAACGCGGACGAGACGCCGTGCGCGAGCGGCGTGCGCGCGTACGCGGGGTCGACCTGCCGCTCGTAGAGCCCGTGCCCGAACTCGTGCAGGCAGGAGAGGACGCCGTGCAGGTCGTGGTCGTGGAAGCGCGCGGTCAGGCGGATGTCGTTCGTCGACAACGAGGCGGCGAACGGATGCACGGTGTCGTCGAGCCGCCACGAGTCGAAGTCCATCCCCCATTCCGCAAGGACCTGCAGCGCGAAGCTGCGCTGCGCCTCGGACGGAAAGGAGCCGCGCAGGCAGGAGTCGTCCACCGGCTCGGTCACCTCGGCGAGCATCGGCACGAGCTCGGCCTTGAGCCGGTCGAAGACGGCCTCGACGTCCGCGGTCTTCATCCCGGGCTCGTAGTCGTCGAGGAGCACGTCGTACGGGTCGCCGGGCGGGTCGAAGCACGCGACCTGCTCGTGGACGAGCTCGAGCGCGCGCTCGAGGTGCGGCA